>CAZWCO010000051.1:0-7691 GCA_964632665.1 uncultured Lachnospiraceae bacterium
AGTCCCAAAAACCTGTAAACCTTACCCATCCATTCACTGTCACGCTTTGCAAGGTAATCGTTAACGGTGACAATATGTACACCTTTACCTGAAAGTGCGTTAAGGTATGCAGGAAGTGTAGAAACAAGGGTTTTACCCTCACCTGTTTTCATTTCTGCTATGCGTCCCTGATGAAGAATTATTCCACCGATTACCTGAACTCTGAAATGCTTCATGCCAAGTACACGCCATGACGCTTCTCTTACTGTTGCAAATGCCTCCGGCAGAATGCTGTCAAGGCTTTCACCCTCTGCAATTCTTTTTTTGAACTCGGCAGTCTTGCCTCTTAGTTCATCATCTGAAAGAGCTGCATACTGCTCCTCTAAAGCCATTACACTATCGGCAATGGGATATATTCTTTTAAGTTCTCTTTCCGAATATGTTCCGAAAAGCTTATCAAATAAACTCATTTTTATATCTCCTCTGGATTTTAACATTCCTTTCAATTATAACACATACTTACTTATTTTACCACTATTTTTTTAAATTTTACTTTTTGTTCACAATCTGCACTAAAAATCCGGCAGTTTTTTGTTACATATCACACACTCCGCCGTGAGAGCCGAAAACCTTGTAGCCGGAAAACTCTTTTTTAATGAACTTTCTCTCTTTTGCGGCAAGTCCCGGGTCGGAGTCTACGGTTGTCATTAGAATGGGTGCGTAGCTGTTATATTTCTTCTGTGCAGGGGTCATACCTGCAAGGTTTATAAACACATCTCCTGTAAAGCAAATTTTATGAGCTTCGTCTGCAATTATCAGCTCTCCTGCCAAGTGTCCACCTGCGCCCTCGTAGACAGCAAAGTGCATATCTTCAAAGGAAAATTCCCCTGTTTTTACAACAGGCTCTGTTTCACTTTCCGGTCTGTTGCTTATTATTTTCATTTTTTGGGGATTTGCCGGCTCATACCCTGTAAGGAGCTTACAAATTCTCACATATGGTCTGTGAACTGTGTTCTGCTCCCGAATTCCATAGCCGTCGTCAAATTCTGCTTTAAGACTTTCAAAGGTTTTACGGCTTACATAAATATTGTCAAAGCTATTTAAAAGTCCGCAATGGTCTACATCGGCATGAGTCAGAAGCACGTCACGGGGTGCTGTTTCATAATCCGCGAAAAGACGTTTTAAAAGCTTTTCCATTTCTTCTCTGTAACAAGCATAGCCTGTGTCAATATACAAATATCTGCCGCCGCTTTTAAAAATCATGGTGTTACTTCCGCAGGGTGGCTCTATGACAATAAGGTCAGTTTTGTCCGTTACTGTGTGCCATGTTATACGGGCGTCAAATTCCTCTCCCTTGTACTTGAAAATATGCTCGCAAAACCTGTGTATGCAGTCAAAGGTGGTAAATGCAGGCTCTCCCCTTTCGTCAAGGGTCTGCATTGCCATATTGGTATTTATGGCAAGCTTGCGCCTTGCGTCAGTGCCAAGGTTTGCAAGCATTGCAAGCCCGTCAGCAAAGGATTTATAAAATATAGTATTATCATAGGTTATCTCGGTTTTGTCGTAATCTATTACCTTTACAGGACAAATTTCCATGGCTTTTTCTTTAAAGCGAGTAGCAGTTTCTGCTGCCTCTGCTATAAATCCAATACGGAAGTTCTGAAACTCTCCGCCTCTTTCTCTTGAGCTCATATAGGAGATGTTAAATCCGTATTCATAAATAAGCTCAAGTATTTTTACAACCTCACCCGGTCTATCAAGGAGCTTAAACTCCATAACAGTAAGCTGAGGAACTGTTCTTTCTTCTTTTAAAAATCCGATTTCCTTAAGCTTTTGTTCTGCCAGAAGAAGACTCTGCTCATCTCCGTCAGCCTCTATAAAAAGAGCATGCACATCAACAGATTTGTTATAGCTTGTTCGGGTTATGTTTATACCAAGCTCTGCAAAGCATTTACTTGCTTTTAAAAATGCACCTATTTTGTCAGGCATTGTTGTCATAAAATTCTTTTTCATAATGGTTTCCTTTTTGTTATTATTTGAAATAATGCGTCTTTAATTCTTCTTGAAATAAAAAATTATATTTTCTGCGGTCCTTTTGTCTACAACCTTTGTAAGCTCTTCAAACTTTGCATTTTTTATTTTTGTTATTGTCCCAAAGTGCTCAAGAAGTGCGCTTCTGCGCGCCTTTCCAACTCCAGGTATATTATCAAGTCCCGAGCGGAAGGTTTTTTGGGAATGAAGCTTCCTGAAATAAGATATTGCTGCTCTGTGAACCTCGTCCTGAATACCGGTCAGGAAATTAAATACAGGACTTGTGGGAAGAAGATTTATTTCCCCATCCTCTGTCACAACACCACGAGTGCGGTGGTGCTCGTCCTTAACAAGACCGAACACAGGGATATCCCTGTCCATAGCCTCCACAGTCTCTTTTATAATTCGCATATGGCCTTTTCCTCCGTCTGCGAAAATTACATCGGGAAGCGGCAAAAACTTTACATCTGCCGGCAGCATTTCGCCTGTTTCTATTTTCTCTTCTTCCTCTGCTGCACGTCTTAGGCGCCTGTACAGGACCTCCTGTGTAGACGCATAATCGTCTGCACCCTCAACGGTTTTTATTTTAAAATTCCTGTACAAAGACGGTGCCTTTTTTCCGTCCTTAAACACTACCATTACTCCAACGCTGTCTGCGCCGGATATATTTGAAATATCATAGCACTCTATACGCTTTGGCTCGTTTGGGAGTGCAAGAGTATCTTTCAGGTCGTGAAGCACTGTATTCTTTCTTTCCCTGAACGTACGCATCTTAAAATTATCAATCTCAAGTGCCGCATTTTTCCTCACAAGCTCTGTAAGACGTACCTTTTCCCCACGCTTTGGGACAGTAAGGGTAAATCTTCCCTGTCTTTTGCTTTTCAAAAGCTCTTCAAGAAGCTCCATGTCCTCTATTTCCTGTTCAAGGATTATTTCGGGTGGGATTTGCCTGTCCTCCATATAAAATTGCTTTACAAAATCACCAAGAAGCTCCGGAATACCTGCTTCTTCGGCATTGTTTATTTCGTGTGCCTGTCTGCCTGTCACCTTGCCGCCGCGCACAAAAAACACCTCTGCAAAGGCAATATCACCCTCTGCGGCAACTGCCACTATATCAAAGTCATTGCCCTTATCTGCGTTAAATATCTTTTGCTTTTCATCAAGACGGTCTATGGATTTTATTTTATCTCTTATAAATGCCGCCTTTTCAAAGTCAAGTCTTTTGGAGGCTTCTTTCATTTCAAGCTCTAGGGCATCCTTTAGCTTTTTATGGTCACCCTCAAGGAATTTGCAAATTTCATTAAAAATTTGTTTATATTCCTTTTGAGATACATTACCTGTACATGGGGCAAAACAATTTTTTATATGGTAGTTAAGGCATGGCCTGCCCTTTCCTATATCAGCCGGAAAGCTCCGGTTACAGGTTGGGGGAGTAAATATCTTTTGTATTAAATCAAGTGTATTGTATATTGTGTTTACGCCAATGTATGGACCAAAATACCTTGCTCCGTCCTTTTCTGCTTTTCTTGCCACAGAAATTTTGGGATAGTCCTCCTGCATGGAGATTTTTAAGAATGGATAATGCTTGTCATCCTTTAAAAGAATGTTGTACTTCGGACGGTGCTTTTTTATAAGATTACATTCAAGAACAAGAGCCTCAAGCTCTGTATCTGTTATAATATACTCAAAATACGAAATACGGGACACCATTGCCCGTACCTTTGGGGTGTGTCCCGATGTGCTGCGGAAATACTGGGAAACTCTGTTTTTTAAGTTCTTTGCTTTTCCTACGTAAATTATTTCTTTGTTTTGGGAGTGCATAAGATATACACCCGGGCTTGTTGGTAAGTTTTTAAGCTCTTCTTTTATGTTAAACATCGTATGCACCTCCTGTAAATTACAATTTATTAACCGAAATACTTCCTATCAAGACTTCTATACTGTATTGCCTCTGCAATATGTTCTTTCTTTATTTCCTCGGAGCCGTCAAGATCGGCAATTGTGCGCGCTACCTTTAATATTCTTGAATGAGCTCTTGCCGTAAATCCAAGATTGTCAAAGGCGCTCTTTAATACTCTGTCTGCTTCCTCATCCACCTTGCAGAACTTTTGTATCATTCCGGCTGTCAGCTGAGAATTTGAATAAATGCCCTCATAATCCTTATACCTTTCAAGCTGTAGCTTACGGGTTTTATTTACTCTCTTTTTGATTTCCGAGCTCTTTTCCCCCTGTCGGTCAGAGCTTAGGCTCTTATAGTCAACAGGAGATACTTCGACCTGTATGTCAATTCTGTCCAAAAGGGGACCTGAAATCCTGTTTCTGTACGCAAGCACCTGGGCGGGAGTACAGCTACAGTTGTGGGACGGGTCTCCAAAATATCCGCACTTACAAGGATTCATTGAGGCTATAAGCATTATGTTGCACGGATATGTAAGGGTTGCATTTACTCTTGAAATAGTGACCTGTCTGTCTTCCAGGGGCTGACGAAGGACCTCCAGGACGTCACGTTTAAATTCCGGAAGCTCGTCTAAAAAAAGTATTCCGTTATGGGAAAGGGAAAGCTCACCGGGTCTTGGTATGCTTCCGCCACCCGAAAGTCCGGATGATGATATTGTATGGTGGGGATTTCTGAAAGGCCTTGACTTTACGAGGGGCATTCCCTTTGGGAGTATGCCTGCAATTGAATGTACCTTTGTAACCTCAAGAGCTTCGTCAAAGGTCATGTCAGGGAGTATTCCCGTCATTCTTTGGGCAAGCATGGTTTTACCTGTTCCGGGGCTACCGATAAGGAGCACGTTATGGTTTCCGGCTGCGGCAATTTCCAGAGCTCTTTTTACATTTTCCTGTCCTTTTACTTCTGCAAAGTCAAAAAGTGTATCCACCTCTCCGCCAAAGGTAAATTCCTCCTCCGGCGTGTACGGGTCAATATATTTTTCGCCGCTAAGGTGTTTTATAAGTGCTTCAAGGCTATCAACAGGATAAACCTCTGCACCGCTTACAACTGCCGCCTCGTCTGCGTTTTCCCTTGGCACGAACATTTTTTTTATTCCTGTTTCGTAGGCGGATATAACCATAGGAAGCACACCCGGAACTGATGTAACCTTGCCGTCAAGGGATAACTCACCTATGAAAACGCTATTCTCCCAGCCTGTAAGGTCTATCTGCTCACTTGCCGCAAGAAGTGCAACGCTTATGGGAAAGTCATAGCCCGCACCCTCTTTTTTGGTAGATGCAGGTGCAAGATTTATTGTTATATGCTTTGAGGGGAATTTGCAGCCGGAGTTTTTTATGGCAGCCTTTGCCCTTTCCTTTGACTCCTTAACGGCCGTGTCAGGAAGTCCTATCACGTCTACACCCGGCATTCCGTTTGAAATGTCTGCCTGAACATTTACTATAAATCCGTCTATTCCTGCAAGTCCTACAGTATTAATACGGGATAGCACTATAAATCAAGTCCTTTCTCTATATCCTTTATAATATGTGAAATTAAATGGTCCTTATGGTGTACAAGCACCTTATCTGCAATTTTTAAAATTTCAGGATGGGCATTTGTAGGTGCATAGCTTATATCTGCACTCTCTAAAAGCGAACGGTCATTTTCCCAGTCACCTGCCGCAACAGCCACACGAGAGTCTGTAAGCTCTTTTATAAAGGAAAGGCATTTTCCTTTTCCTCCGTGGGAGCTTCGCATTTCTACACCCTCGGGCCAGCTACGTTCAAATACATATTCGGGCGAGTATTTTTCTTTTAAATATTCTCTTGCATTAACGGCTGTTTCAGCATCCTCACAACAAAAAACTATTTTGTTGATAGGTTTTGTATGATTTGCGAAATTCTCAGGCTTTGGATCAGGAATAAAGTTCTCTGTTGGTGAAAAAACGCTTACACGAGGCACCTTAAATTTTTCCATAACTTCAGGAACAACCTTAATCATTTGGGGAGGAAAGGTATAGCTTTTTATTATCCTTTCATTTTCGTATACAGCCGTTCCGTTTACAAGCATGAGAGGCGCGTTGGTTGGAATATTAAGTCTTTTTACAAACTCCAGAGCTCTGCCTGTTGCAACAGTAAACTTTCCGCCGCCCTTGATAAAATATTCTATCGCCTCTTTGTTTTCATCCGACAGCTTCATATCATAAAGAAGTGTCCCGTCTAAATCCGAGGCAATAAGTATTCCGTCAAATTTACCCATTGGCTTTCCTTTCTGCTCCGTACAAGGCAAGTCTTTCTATTGCCTGCCACTGTTCTATGTTTCCCTGCTTGATTGAAAGGTCTGTTTCAACCGCCATCATAAGAAATCCTGCAAGCTCACTTTTTGTAAAGCGTTTTGCACCTGCTACGTATTTTTTTACGGAAAATGCAGGCACACCAAGCTCGCCGGCATAAGCGTCATAGGGCTCGTGTCTGTCACTAAGCACCTGTGCCTTTAGCATTTTGCTGAAGGTGGAAAATAGAATATACAAAATTCCGTATGGGGATTCCTTGTTTGTCTTAAGCTCACGGATAAGTAAAAGGGATTTACCTGCGTCCTTTTCCATTATGGCATCGCACAAATCAAACACCCTTGCTTCAAGGGACCTTGATGCTAGCCTTTCGATTGCTACCTTTGTAATTTCATCCTCTGTATAAGAGGAGAGCTTGTCTATTTCATTTTTTAATGTTTGCAGGGACCTGTCTGTTATACTTATGAGAAAAGCCGCATTTTCCTTGCTTATTTTTCTGTCACGGACCTTTACCTCACGCATTACCCAGGTAACCAGGTCAGTATCATCAAGCTTTGTAAACTCGCCTGTCCAGCCTGCTTTTTGCGCTGCCTTATAAACGGTGCTTCTTTTATCAACATCCGTCTCTTTAAATATTACAACAGTATCGCATTGAATATTTTCTATTTTATTTATATAAAATTCTTTGATTTCCTGAGAGGCTTTTCCCTTGAACGCTCCTGAGTTTTTGATAATAACGAGCTTTTTTTCTGCCATCATGGGAAATGCTTCAATTGCATCTGCTATTTCAGACAAGGGCACGCTTGAGCCATCTAAAACCAGCCTGTTAAAATCCTCAAAGCCCATGTCAGGAACAAGAGCGGATATTCTGTCTATATTTACATCTATAAGAAAGGTTTCCTCACCAAAAAAAAGGTACAGCTTTTGCAGCTTATTTTCACTAAGCTGTTTTTTAAGCTCCGCCATTTGTGACTTGCTTTCTGCCTTTTTTGCTGCCATAATATCCTCCTTCCTTCACATACAACTATTATACCAGGAGTAAAAATGCTTGCTTGCAAGGGCATTTTTACTCCGCCGTCAATTGACATTGGCAGTCAACAGACTGCCAGCGAGTTGAAAACTCGCAAGAGATTTGCAAAGCAAAACTCTATATATGTCAATTATAACACCAAAAAAGGATTTTTACAAGTATTTACTTGTAAAAATCCTTCTTATCTACTTTATGACTTACGCAAGGTCAGAGAAGTACTTGATTGTACGAACCATCTGGCTTGTGTATGAGTTCTCGTTGTCATACCATGAAACAACCTGAACTTCGTAAAGGCCGTTGCCGATTTCTGCAACCATTGTTTGTGTTGCATCGAAGAGTGAGCCGTAGTTCATTCCAACGATATCTGATGAAACGATTTCGTCTTCGTTGTAACCGAAAGACTCGTTTGATGCAGCCTTCATTGCAGC
>CAZWCO010000052.1:0-6711 GCA_964632665.1 uncultured Lachnospiraceae bacterium
TATACCTTCTATTGCAGCATATGAGCCGTTTGGATTATATTGAATATCAAAGGTTGGGTTGCCATCAAGGTCAACATACTGTGTCATTATCTGTCCATTTTCTGCAAGGGATTTGATTAAAGCATCCGGAGCAATAAATCTTCCCTCGCCGTGTGAAATGGGCACAGAATATATATCTCCAACACTTGTTTCAATCAGCCACGGCGAATTGTTTGAAGCAACACGTGTATTTACAATCTTTGATTGATGGCGTGAGATTGTATTAAACGAAAGGGTTGCACAGTCTGCATCTGTATCAATTATTTTACCGTACGGAACAAGACCAAGCTTTATAAGTGCCTGGAATCCGTTACAGATACCTGCCATAAGGCCATCACGCTTTTCAAGAAGCTCTGCAACTGCGTCCTTAATCTCGCCGTTTCTGAAGAACGCTGTTATTAGCTTTCCTGAACCCTCAGGTTCGTCACCACCTGAAAATCCGCCGGGGATAAATACAATTTGTGACTGTTTTATCTTCTTTGCAAATTCTTCAACTGATGCAGAAACATTTTGAGGTGTTTTATTGTTAATTACAAAAATCTCTGCGTCAAGGCCTGCTGCCGTTGCCGCCTTTGCTGTGTCGTATTCACAGTTTGTTCCAGGGAATACAGGAATTAGGATTTTTGGTTTTTGTACCTTTACTGCTGATGTAAATTCTTTATTTGCGTTATATGAATACTTTTCAGGCTTTTCATCAGGCACTTCTATATTGCAACGGAAAACCTTTTCAAGTGCGTTTTCATAGCTGTCTGTAAGGTCAGCATACTTTATTGTGTTACCTTGGAATTTAACTGCAAAATCTTCAGTTGTGTATCCAAGTAATGTACCGATATTTTCATCTGCTGAAAGCTCAATTACAAATGCACCGTAATTATATCCAAAGATATCCTTACATGTTATTCCGTCTGCAAATTCAAAGCCTATGCCGTTACCAAGTCCCATCTTGAATACAGCTTCTGCAACGCCGCCATAGCACGGTGTCCACATTGAAAGGACCTTGCCCTCTCTTACTAAGCTACTTACAAGATTATAGTTTTCGATTAATGACATAGCTGTTGGAAGTCCTCTATCATTTAGTTCAGGTGACACAAGAACAACCTTTGAGCCTGCTTTTTTAAATTCTGGGCTCACAACATGCTTTATATTATCTGTTGTAACTGCGAAAGATACAAGTGTTGGCGGAACGTCTATGTTTTCAAATGTACCGCTCATAGAGTCCTTACCGCCGATTGATGCAATTCCAAGCTCCATTTGTGCTTTAAATGCACCAAGAAGCGCTGCAAGGGGTTTTCCAAAACGCTCAGGATTCTTACCCGGCTTTTCAAAATATTCCTGGAATGTAAGGTAAACATCCTTAAACTCTGCACCTGCAGCAATCAGCTTTGAAACCGATTCTACAACAGCGAGATATGCACCTGAATATGGGCTCTTTTCTGTTATAAACGGATTATAGCCGTATGACATGAATGAACATGTATCTGTATCACCCTTCTCAACAGAAACCTTATGCACCATTGCCTGTATAGGTGTTCTCTGGTGCTTGCCACCAAAAGGCATAAGAACAGTACCTGCACCAATGCTTGAGTCAAAGGTCTCTGAAAGTCCGCGCTTTGAACAGATGTTAAGGTCTGAAACCATCTCTTTCATCTGGGAAGCAAAGTCATTTGTTACTTCCTTTGCGAATGGCTTATCCTTTGCAGCAATTACATCTACCTTTTTAGGTGCACCATTTGAGTTAAGGAACTCGCGGCTTATATTTACTACTGTATTGCCGTTCCAGTACATTACGAGGTAAGGCTTTTCTTTAACTGTTGCCACCTTGCTTGTTTCAAGGTTTTCCTTGTCTGCAAGGGTGCAGAACTTGTCTACATCTTCTTTTGCAACAACAACAGCCATTCTCTCCTGTGACTCACTTATTGCAAGCTCTGTACCGTCAAGACCGTCATATTTCTTTGGTACCATGTCAAGATTGATTTCAAGACCGTCTGCAAGCTCGCCTATTGCAACAGAAACGCCACCTGCACCAAAGTCGTTACATCTTTTTATAAGCTTTGATGCTTCAGGATTTCTGAAAAGTCTTTGAAGCTTTCTTTCTTCCGGAGCATTACCCTTTTGAACTTCAGCGCCACAGCTTTCAAGTGACTGGAGACTGTGTGACTTTGAAGAGCCTGTTGCACCGCCACATCCGTCACGGCCTGTTTTTCCGCCAAGGAGTATTACAACATCTCCGTCAATCGGGCGCTCACGGCGAACATTCTCTGCAGGAGCTGCCGCAATTACGGCACCAATTTCCATTCTCTTTGCAACGTAGCCTTCGTGATATATTTCGTCTACTATACCTGTTGCAAGACCAATCTGGTTTCCGTATGAGCTGTATCCGTTTGCAGCACCTGTAACAATTTTTCTTTGTGGAAGCTTACCTGAAAGTGTTTCTGATACACTCTTTCTGGGGTCTGCTGCTCCCGTTACACGCATTGCGGCATATACATAGCTTCTGCCTGATAATGGGTCACGGATTGCACCACCGATACATGTTGCCGCGCCACCAAATGGCTCAATTTCTGTTGGGTGGTTATGAGTTTCGTTCTTGAAGAGCAAAAGCCACTTTTGCATTTCTCCATCAACGTTTACATCTATTTTAACGGTACATGCATTTATTTCTTCTGACTCGTCAAGCTTGTCAAGCTTTCCTGCATTTTTAAGGACTCTTGTTGCAATTGTAGCAACGTCCATAAGGTTTACAGGCTTTGTTCTGCCAATGCTTTCTCTTGCCGCAAGATAATTTCTGTACTCTGCCTCTACAACCTCGTCCTCAAAGGACACGTTTTCAAGGGTTGTAAGGAATGTTGTGTGTCTGCAGTGGTCTGACCAGTATGTGTCTATCATACGGATTTCCGTGATGGTAGGGTCTCTTTTTTCTGATACAAAATAGCTTTGGCAGAATTTTATATCATCAAAATCCATAGCAAGACCGTATTCGTTTATAAAGTTTTCAAGACCCTTGTCGTCAAGGTCGCAGAAACCTGTGAGTGTTGCGACCTCTGTTGGAATTTCGTAATCCACCTTAAGTGTTGCGGGAATTTCAAGTGCAGCTTCGCGCGCTTCAACAGGGTTGATAACATATTTCTTAATTGCTTCAATATCTTTTCCGGAAAGCTTTCCGCCGATTACATATACTTTTGCTGTCCTTACAATTGGGCGGTCGCCCTTTGAAATAAGCTGTATACATTCAGCAGCAGAGGATGCTCTCTGGTCAAACTGACCGGGAAGATATTCCACAGCAAAAACTGTTTCGTCATTAGTATCCACGGTATTATAAATATTATCAAGCTGTGGCTCTGAAAATACTGTTGTACATGCATAATCAAAAAGCTCCTTGCTTATGCCTTCAACATCGTATCTGTTTATAATTCTAAGGCTGTCTATGCCGTCTATCTGTAAAAGCTGCTTTATGTCCTTAAGAAGTGATTTTGCTTCACCTGCAAGCTCTTTTTTCTTCTCTACGTAAATTCTGTAAACCATTAAAAACCGTTCCTTTCAAATTATTGTGTATTAGCCTCAAGTGCTTTCTTTCCAATATCTTTTCTGTAATATGCATTTTCGAATTTAACTGTTTTAACAGTCTCATACGCAGCAACAATTGCTTCTTTAAGTGTTGGGGCAGTTTCCGTAACACCAAGTACTCTTCCGCCACCGGTAAGGAGCTTTCCATTTTCAAGCTTTGCGCCTGCAACATAAATATTCTTATCTGTTGGCATTGTAATTTCAAAGCCTGTATCGTACTTCTGTGGATATCCATTTGATGCCATTACAACGCAGCATGCACTACCGCTTGAGAATTTTATATCAGCCTCTGAAAGCTTTCCGTCTGCTACCTTTTCAAAGATTTCAAACAAATCGCTTTCAAGAAGAGGCAAAACAACCTGTGTTTCCGGGTCGCCGAAACGGCAGTTATATTCTATTACCTTTGGACCATCGCTAGTCAGCATAAGTCCAAAGTAAAGACAACCTGAAAAAGGTCTTCCCTCTTTGTTCATTGCTTCGATTGTAGGGATAAATATTTTTTCCATACACTCCTTTGCAATTTCCTGCGTATAGTACGGGTTTGGGGCAATTGTACCCATTCCGCCGGTATTCAGACCTTCATCGTTGTCCTTTGCTCTTTTGTGGTCCATAGACGAAACCATTGGTACAACGGTTTTACCGTCAGTAAATGAAAGGACAGAAACCTCGGGGCCTGTTAGAAATTCTTCAATTACAACACGGCTTCCGCTTTCTCCAAAAATTTTATCTGCCATCATTGACTTAACAGCGCTAACTGCTTCCTCACGTGTTGTTGCAATTATAACGCCCTTACCAAGAGCAAGACCGTCTGCTTTTACAACTGTTGGAATAGGCGCTGTTTCAAGATATGTAAGTGCGCTTTCCATATCTGTAAACACTTCATATTTTGCAGTTGGAATATTATATTTTTTCATAAGGTCTTTTGAAAACACCTTACTACCCTCGATTATTGCAGCATTTGCACGAGGTCCGAAGCATTTAATGCCCACTTCCTCAAGAGCATCAACAACGCCAAGCACCAAGGGGTCATCAGGTGCAACAACAGCAAAATCAATACTGTTTTCTGTTGCAAACTTAACAATGTTTTCCTTATCTGTTGCTTTAACAGGAACACATGTTGCGTCCTTGGCAATACCACCGTTGCCGGGAAGTGCAAAAATTGTGTCAACCTTTTTGCTTTCCTTTATCTTTTTTATTATTGCATGCTCACGGCCACCGCCGCCTACTACCATTACTTTCAATATTCAAACCTCCCTGATGTACATATATATAATTATATACCTTAACCTCTTATAAGTCAACAATATATTCACATATTTGACATGAATTTCATAGTATATAAATAGCAATTCTTTCCCTAAATGACATTGCTACCCCTGCGAAATAACCCCCTTACACTTTTGTGGAGGGGGTTATTATATTAGTGATGGAAAAGACGTGCATGTGTAAATGCCATTACCATATTGTATTTGTTACATGTTTCGATTACATTATCATCACGGATTGAGCCGCCCGGCTGTGCAACATATGAAACACCGCTCTTTGCAGCTCTTTCAATGTTATCTCCAAACGGAAAAAATGCGTCACTTCCAACTGAAACTCCGCTGATTGAAGAAAGATATGCTTTCTTTTCCTCGCGTGTAAGTGGCTCAGGCTTTACAGAGAAAAGATTTTGCCATGTTCCCTCTGCAAGTACATCTTCATAGTCATCAGAAATATAAATATCAATTGCATTATCCCTGTCAGGACGCTTTACGCTATCAAGGAATGGAAGGTTAAGCACCTTTTCATGTTGACGAAGATGCCAGATGTCTGCCTTGTTGCCGGCAAGTCTTGTACAATGAATTCTTGACTGTTGACCTGCACCAACACCGATTGCTTGTCCGTCCTTTGCAAAGCATACAGAGTTTGACTGTGTGTATTTTAGAGTAATAAGTGCAATTATAAGGTCACGCTTTGCTTCTTCTGAAAGCTCCTTGTTTGATGTTACAATTTCCTCAAGCATGGACTTATCAATTTTAACATTGTTACGGCCTTGTTCGAAGCTTATTCCATACACCTGCTTGATTTCTATTTCCTCGGGAACGTAATTTTCATCTATTTTGATTACGTTATATGTTCCATTTCTTTTTTGCTTTAATATTTCAAGTGCCTCATCTGAATATGAAGGTGCTATAACACCGTCAGAAACCTCTCTTTTTATAAGACGTGCTGTAACTGCGTCACATTCGTCAGAAAGAGCAATAAAATCACCGAATGATGACATTCTGTCAGTTCCTC
Source organism: uncultured Lachnospiraceae bacterium (assembly GCA_964632665.1). GTDB lineage: Bacteria > Bacillota > Clostridia > UBA1381 > UBA1381 > RGIG9115. Next base: position 5,884 of record CAZWCO010000052.1, read on the forward strand.
TTGCTCTTGCATATGCACATGCAAGTGGTGAAGAATCAAGGTCAGCAATATCATCAACAAAGCATGCCTTTTTTAGCTTTTCGTCTAAAATTGTACCAACGGCCGCTGATGTAGGACTTACGTGCTTAAAGGATGCAGCACATGGAAGTCCTGTTGCCTCCTTAATTTCTTTTACAAGCTGCCAGCTGTTAAGAGCGTCAAGAAAATTTATATATCCCGGTCTGCCTGAGAGTATTTCTATGGGGAGCTCTCCATTTTCCATAAAAATTCTTGCAGGCTTCTGGTTGGGGTTACATCCGTATTTTAATTCAAATTCCTTCATAATGAGTACCTTATCCCTTCTAAATTTATTTATTACCGTTTATCATTCTGTTCTGGACACTTCCATCTTCAAGAGATACAAACCTTACGTAAATTGAGATTTTGTTTTTGCTGTCAAGATTGTTCCAGATATCATTTGTAAACTCGTCTATATCGTTTGGAATTTCAACTCTTTCAGGCTCACCCAAAAATGTTGGTATTGGGTTTCCGTCAGTAACATATGTATGAATAAAATGACCTGTTCCGGCAATTGCGTTATAGGAGAAGGTGTATCGGTTACACTCTGTTCCCTCTTTGTCTGCGCTTTTCAAGATACTCATTTTATACTTTAGCTTGTCCACTCCAAAATTCACAATTCCGCTTATTCTTGGAGTAAGATTTGGCGCGTCAGGCTCAAACTCTCTTGTGTCTAATGCTTCTTCAAAGGTTTTACCCGCCTTAATAAAATCATAAATTGTATCTGTCTGGTCACCGTTTGTAACAATCAGGCTATTACCGATTTTTCTA
>CAZWCO010000052.1:6721-7670 GCA_964632665.1 uncultured Lachnospiraceae bacterium
AAGTATGCAATTGCGGCATTTTTGCCATCAGCTGTTTCACCGATAACAATTCCGCGTCCCACATATGGGTTCCCGTTGATTAATTCGCCCATTGGCAATTGCTTATAAACGTCCATTTAATTTATTCCTTTCTCTGCACTTAGTCTTTTTGACACAATTTCTGCCGCCTGCGGCAAGAGCTTCCACTCTGCCTGCTCCATTACTCTTCTTTGAAGAGTTTCGGGAGTCTCATTTTCCTCAATTTCTACGGCTTTTTGAAGAATTATTTCTCCTCCGTCAGGAATTTCATTTACATAGTGAACAGTTGCTCCTGTTACCTTAACTCCGTATTCGAGCGCCGCCTCGTGAACATGAAGTCCGTAAAATCCCTTGCCGCAAAATGACGGAATAAGTGACGGATGTACATTTATTATTCTTTTTGGATATGCGGATGTAAAGTTCTCACTTAAAATACACATAAATCCGGCAAGGATAATAAAGTCAATATTATTTTCTGTAAGAAGCTTTTTAAGATTTTCTTCAAACTCGTCCTGTGGCACTCCCTTTTTGGGAACAAACGCAGTTTTTATTCCTGCATTCTTTGCACGAGTAAGCGCATATGCGTCCTCATTGTTCGAAACAACAAGTACAATCTCACCGGACTTTATTTCGTCCGAGTCAATAAGTGCCTGGAGATTTGTACCGCCGCCCGATACAAAAACGGCTATTCTTGTCTTTAGCATATGATTACACCTTCCTCGGAACGAACTATTTCTCCGATTATGTATGCGTCCTCGCCATTGTTTTTAAGTATTTGAAGAGCCTTATCTGCATCGTTTTTAGAAACTGTTATGCTCATACCAACACCCATGTTAAAGGTATTGAACATATCTCTTTCAGGTATGTTTCCTGTTTCTTTAATAAGGTCAAACACAGGAAGAATGCGAACAGCGCTCTTTTCAATTTTAGC
>CAZWCO010000053.1:0-7562 GCA_964632665.1 uncultured Lachnospiraceae bacterium
AGGGTAAAGGGGGCGATTCGCAATAAAAAAAGCGCCCCTTTATCCTTCGAAAAAATTATAAAACTTTCTTAAACAGTTTTGTATAATAAAAAAGTCATTGTCGTGACTGTCGTTCGCATAGCTCACTTCCATAAGTAGACTTTTTTGTAATTTAGGAAATTACAACTTAAAAGTAGTAATTTCCTAAAAGATAAAAAAGAGGCTTAAGCCTCTTTTTTATGGTTACTATATAATTTCTTCCGGGTTATCATTTTCCCTTTCAAACTTAAGATACAGGAATATTATTACAAGTGCATATATTGACCCTATTAGCGGTGGCAGGAAAAATCCAAAAGGAGTTATCACAGCGCTTACTACAGTTGGCAGGGTTTTTGCATATAGTGCGACCTTTACAAGCTCTCCTGTGCTTTTTCTTACCTTTAATAAAGCGGCTATAAGGATTGATATAAGTCCTATAAACAGTCCGTTTACCAAGTAGGAGATTATAAAAGAAATTGCCATAGTAGCTGCAAGGAGCCACTTAAACATTGTCATAAACGGCTTTAAAAGATTAAGGTCTTTTTTTGAAAAGCTGAATATTTCGTTCTCTGTATTAAACTCGTTATATGAAAATTCAGCAGTTTCGCCCATGTTTCTGATAATCACAGAATTTTTATCAAGTAAAAATCCGCTTACGTTATCTCCAAAATCTTCTTCTGTTACTTCTTTTGCACTTGTTGCAAGAATTTTTATACCCGCAAGCTCAAAGCCAAAATCCTCTGCAATTTCAAAGCCTTCGTTTGAAATTGTAAATTCAGGAATTTCCTCTGCAAAAAAACTTCCAATGGCATTTGCCACCTTTATAGTAGGAATTATGGCTCCGCCTATGCTGCAAATAATAAGAAGTATAGCAAGATATCCTGCTACTTTCCAGCCGCTGTTTTTTGCAAGTGTTTTGTATTTTTTATAATTCCAAAGTGCAATTAAAAAATCCTTTATCATTTTAAATTACCCCACACACAAGAAAAACAATATTACAAGTACACCCAAGATTATTCTATACCATCCAAACGCTTTAAAGTCATGATTTTTCACATAGCTCATAAGGAATTTTATAGAAAGCATAGATGTTATGTATGCAACAGCCATACCTGTGAGAAGTATAATTGCATTTTCTACGCCCATATCAAGTCCGTACTTCAAAATCTTTAAAAAGCTTACTCCAAGCATTACGGGGATTGCAAGGAAGAAAGAAAACTCTGCCGCCGCAGCTCTTGAGCATCCCACAATCATAGCACCGAGAATTGTTGCTCCTGACCTTGATGTTCCCGGCACAATGGAAAGCACCTGAAACATACCAATCATAAGTGCTGTCTTATACGACATTTCTGATATAGAATTGATTTTTGCTCCCTTTTCCTTTTTCTCAATAAACAAAAACCCTATGCCGTAAATAATCAGCATTGCAGATACAACTTTCCAGTTTTCAAAACGCTCCATTACGGGATCAAGCAAAAGACCAATAACCGCCGCAGGTACGCAGGCTGTGATTATTTTAAACCACATACTCCACACATTTTTCTTTTCCTCCACCGTCTTTGACGGAGAAAAAGGGTTCAGCTTGTTAAAATAAAGTGTCACAACAGCAAGTATTGCACCAAGCTGGATTACATACAGGTACAGGTCCGAGGCTGTAAAACAGTCCTTATTTCCTATAATTTCATTTACAAGTATCATATGCCCTGTGGAGCTTATAGGTAGCCATTCTGTTATGCCCTCAACAAGCCCCAGGACAATACTTTTTATAATTTCAATTATCACCATTAGGCCTCCGCATTATTCACAAAGGGCCTTTTTAATTATATCGTGGCACATTTCCTCGCCAAGAGCAGAGGTGTTAAGGCACAAATCATAGTTCTTCATCTGTCCCCATGAACCGTTTGTATAATAGTCATAGTAAGAGCGTCTTTGCTTTTCTGTCTTTACAATTTTGTCCTTTGCTTTTTGCAAGGAAAGGTCAAGTCTTTCAGCTACACGCTTTGCCTTGTAATCCATATCTGCATAAAGGAAAACGCTAAGGTGGTCTATTTCTGCGTTTTTAAGCACATAATCTGCACATCTTCCAACAAATATGCAGGGACCCTCTGCCGCATGCTCTTTTATGATTTCTGACTGTGCAAGAAAGAGTTTGTCGTTTATGGGAATATCATAGTAAACAGGTCCACCAAGTGTTCCTACCGAATAATTTCCCATTGCAATGGAATAAAGGAAGCTGCCCTTTGCATTTTCGTCCATTTTCTTAACTGCTTCTTCATTGAAATTGCCCTTTTTCGCAGCAAGCTCTACAATTTCCTTGTCGTAAAAGCTGTAACCCAGCTCATCTGCCAGACGTTTTGCAATTTTATAACCTCCGCTGCCGAACTCTCTGCCGATAACTAATGATTTCTTTGCCATAAATATCATTCCTTTCCTTTTTTATTGCTTATTAAGACGTGCCTCTTTGGACATCATTTTTTCGTAAACCTCTTTTTCGCTGTTTACCTTTTTTACATATTCTCTTGTTTCCTTAAATGGTATTTTCTTAAGGGTTTTTCCGTCATCGGAATAGCTTTTGTTTGAAAGCCACTTGTCAACATTTCCCATTCCGCCGTTATAGGCTGCAAGGGCAACGTCAACATTTCCGTTGTAATAGTCTATGAGATACCTTATGTAGTAGCAGCCAAACTCTATATTGTCTGCCGGGTTGTTAATATCTACATCCTTAATATCTGTGTCAAGTTTCTCGGCAATCCATGCAGCAGTATCGTCTGTAAGCTGCATAAGACCACTGGCTTTTCCTGAATGTGCATCTTCAATAAAATTACTTTCCGTCTTGATTATAGCCATTACAAATGACGGCTGGAGATTGTATTCCTGAGCGTATTTGGTTACAAGCTCCTCATAATCAAGGGGATAAAGAAGATTTTTGCATGTAATAATGCCAAGTATTGCCGCGGCAATTATAATAACTACAATTAAAAATCTCCGGAGTGTGTAATTTTTCTTGTTTCTTCTTCGTCTTTTCTTAATTTTTCTGCAACCTCCCTTACTGAAATTTCAAGCTCATCTCTGTTACTGTTATTATACAATATAAAATCACATTTTTCAATAAAAAATTTATCTTCTTTCTGTGAGCCTATTCTTGCCCTTGCGTCTTCGGAAGAAATATTGTCTCTTTCCTGTATCCGTTCAAGACGGATTTTTTTCTCTGCAAGAACACCAATTACCTTGCGGCAGCTTTCTGTAACGCCGCTTTCAAAAAGCACCGCTCCGTCTATACCTATTATGTTACATTCTGAATTTTCTGCTGTCCGGAAAATCCTTTCAAGAATATAACGGTGGGTAATCTCGTTAAGTCTTTTAAGCTTTTCACTGTCCTCAAAAACGATTTTTGCCAGCTTCCTGCGGATGAGAATATTATTTTTGTCTGTTATATCCTCTCCAAATTCATTTTTTAGTTTTTCAAGACATTCCTCTCCCGGCATTGTAACCTGTCTTGCAAGTACGTCGCAGTCGATTACCGGAAAGCCAAGGCTTCTGAAAATGTCCGAAACCGTGGACTTGCCGCATCCGCTGCCGCCGGTTATCCCGAACAGATATTTATTTTGCATCATACCAACTCTTTCCATGTGCCATTTCTACCACAAGAGGAACGGAAAGCTGTGCCGCATTTTCCATCTCCTCACGGAGCACCTTTTCTGCCTTTGGAATTTCCTTTTCCGGAACCTCTAAAATAAGCTCGTCATGTACCTGAAGAATAAGCTTTGAAAGAAGTCCCTCTTCCTTTAGTCTTTTGTGAACACGTACCATGGCAATTTTTATGATATCCGCCGCAGTCCCCTGTATGGGTGCGTTTGACGCGGCTCTCTCCCCAAAGGAGCGAATGTTATAGTTTGGTGAACGAAGCTCGGGGATATGGCGTATTCTGCCGTAGAGAGTACGTACAAAGCCGTCTTCTTTTGCTTTTTCTTTTGTACTTTCAAGGTATTCGTTCATGCCGGAGTACCGTGTTTTATAGTTAGTTATATATTTTTTTGCTTCTGCAATTGAGATTTTAAGGTCTTGTGCAAGGGAGAATTCTCCCATACCGTACACAATACCAAAATTAACAGTCTTTGCAAAGCTACGCATTTTTGGTGTCACTTCATCAAGGGGCACGTCAAAAACCTGAGACGCAGTAACAGAATGTATATCGTCACCGTTTTTGTAGGCTTCTGTCATAACCTTGTCGTTTGACAGGTGAGCAAGTATTCTGAGCTCTATCTGTGAATAGTCAGCGTCAAGAAGCACATTTCCCTCGCCTGCAATAAACATCTTTCTTATTTCACGTCCAAGTGCAGTTCTTGTGGGGATATTTTGGAGATTTGGCTCCGTGCTGCTTAGTCTGCCGGTAACTGTTACCGTCTGATTAAACATGGAGTGTATCTTCCCTGTTTCCCTGTTTACAACTGCGGAAAGTCCGTCACAGTATGTGCTCTTTAGCTTTGAAAGCTGCCTGTACTCAAGAATTTTTTCTATTACGGGGTGCTTTCCTCTTAGCTTTTCAAGAACCTCTGCTCCTGTGCCGTAGCCGGTTTTTGTTTTCTTTGCAGGCTTAAGCTCTAACTTTTCAAAAAGTATGGGACCAAGCTGTTTTGGAGAGTTAATATTAAACTCCTCTCCGGAAAGCTCGTATATTTCCTCTGTCAGCTTTTCAATATCCCCCTCAAGTTTTTTTCCAAACCTCTCAAGCTCGTCTGTGTCAACGGTTATTCCCGCCTTTTCCATATCACCTAGAACAAAAATCAAAGGCATTTCTATTTCATAAAATAGCTTTTCAAGATTTTTTTCCTTAAGCTCCTTTTCCATCACCTCCCAAACGGGAATAATTGAATATGCCATTTTTTCAAGGATATCGTCCTTTTTAACCTCATCATCAAAAAGGCTCATCTGGGTGTTTTCTGCCTTTTCCTCCGGAGGCTCTGCACCAATATAATCCTTAAGAGCTCCAAAAACAGAATACTCGCTTTTTGATGGGTTTAAAAGGTATGCGGCAATTGCAAGGTCAGCCTTTACATTTTTAAATTCCATAAGGCCTGAAAGGGCAACATAGTCCTCTTTCATATTAAACATATAGGCTTGCTTGGTATTGCTCTCAAGTACAGATTTTAGCGTGCTTTCGCACTCCTTTCCGTACACGGAGTACACAGCTTTTCCGTTTGAAAAGGCTACTCCCTCAATAGAGCTTCCGCTTCTTTTTATTACACATGAAATGTTATTACCAAGCTCATCTATGGTCTTTGCATAGGTCAGCTTTTCAAAAAAGTCTGTGACGCGCTTTTTTGCACCCCCAAGCTTTTTTATAAAGGAGTTAAGCTCTAATTTTTCAAGAAGGCTTATAAATTCCTCTTTTTCAGGAAGTGTGTCCTCGGAAAATACACAGCTTTCAAAATCAAATTCTATGGGCACTGTGCGGCATATGGTTGCAAGCTCTTTGCTAAGCTTTGCGCTTTCCTCTCCGTCAATAAGCTTTTGAAGGGTTGCTCCCTTTACACCGGAGCCTTCAATATTTCCATAAAGTGCTTCTATTGAGTGATGCTCGGATATTAATTTTGTAGCCGTTTTCTCGCCAATTCCCGCAACTCCGGGAATGTTGTCCGAGGGGTCACCCATAAGTGCCTTTACGTCTATAAATTCTGTTGGTGTTACATTATATTTTTCAAAGACTTCCTTTATTCCGTAGCAGACAGTTTCACTTTTGCCCATGCGTGATACGGTTAAAATTACGTTTGTGTTGTCGGAAACAAGCTGCAAATCGTCCTTGTCCCCTGTTGCAATAAGGCATTTTATATTTTCCCTGTCACATATAGAGGAAACTGTGCCGATAATATCGTCTGCCTCGTACCCCTCTATTTCAATTACGGGTACACCCATAGCTGATAAAATTTTACGGGCATAGGGCATTTGCACCTTTAAATCATCCGGCATAGGCTTTCTTCCTGCCTTGTATTCTCCATACATTTTGTGGCGGAAGGTTGGCGCTTTAAGGTCAAAGGCGCCGCAAACATAGTCCGGCTTTTCCTCGTTTATAAGCTTAAACAAAATATTTAAAAATCCGTATATAGCATTGGTTGGTGTACCATCCGAGGCTGAAAGAAATCTTATACCGTAATATGCTCTGTTTAATATACTGTTAGAGTCCAGAATAAGCAGCTTTTTCATAGATTATAAAGCCTTTCTTATATATTTTCTATCTGCCAGTCAACAGGCGTTTTGTTCATGCTTTTTAAAAGCTCATTTGTTTTTGCAAAGTGTCCGCACCCGAAAAATCCGCGAGATGCAGAAAGGGGGCTTGGATGTACTGTTGTAAGAATATGATGTACAGGGTTTGTAATAAGCCGTGCCTTTTCCTTAGCATTATTCCCCCAAAGCAAGAAAATAACCGGGTCGTTTCTCTGGTTAAGCTTGTCTATAACACAATCTGTAAAAATCTCCCATCCCTTTCCCCTGTGGGAGTTTGCCATGCCGTCACGGACAGTAAGTGCCGCATTAAGTAAAAGGACACCTTGCTTTGCCCACTTTTCAAGAAAGCCGTTGTTTGGGATATAGCACCCAAGCTCCTTTTGCAGCTCCTTGTACATGTTAAGAAGTGACGGAGGTATGGGCACAGACTTTTGTACGGAAAATGCAAGACCGTGTGCCTGATTTTCGCCGTGGTAGGGGTCTTGTCCGATAATAACAGCCTTTGTATCAGAGTAGGATGTAAGCTTAAGTGCGTTAAAAATATCATGCATAGACGGATGAATAATATGGTTTTTGTATTCGTATTTAAGAAAAGCACGAAGCTGCCTGTAATATTCCTTGTCAAATTCACCTTCCAGGACCTTGTCCCAGTCGTTGCCTATGTTAACCATTATTATCACCCCTTTTCTTGTAATTTTACCATAAAATCATCTTTCTGTCAAATTTTAGGGGAGATACCCCTGTTAAGAGATATCTCCCCCTTTAAAATTTGATTACTTAGCAGCAATCATTGTGTGACTCACAGCGATCGCAGCAGTTATTACCGCCGAAAAGGCTGTTATCGTTGCAAGAGAAAATGAGAACAATAATTATTAATACCCAGATCCACTGGTCGTTATTGTTTCCGCAACCTCCGAAAAGTCCCATTATTATCACTCCTTAAGAGAAAATGATGAGAAAGCGGCCGTCCGCCTCCCACTACTGTATATTATGCGGGCACCAATGGTAAGGTGCACAGCAAAGATTTCATTTTCAAAATAAAATTTGTTAAAAAGGGATTTTAGAGCCTGCAGTACTTGACAAAAGGCTGTATTTTGTATAAAATAGTATAGAACAATCGGGTAAAAATTCAACATTGTTATACATGAGAGGAATGATAAAAAATGGCATATACCTTAGCTGAAAAAATTCTTAATGCTCACATTGTTGACGGAGAGCCAATCCGTGGCAGCGAGGTGGGACTAAAGATTGACCAGACACTTACTCAGGACGCAACAGGAACAATGGCTTATCTTGAATTTGAGGCAATGGGTGTTCCAAGA
>CAZWCO010000054.1:0-7497 GCA_964632665.1 uncultured Lachnospiraceae bacterium
CGGATAAGTGACAGCTTAAACTCTGTTGAAGGAATAGCCTCGTCAAGTGCCTTTTTAAACATTGCTACGCCGTTTTTGGTTATATACTCGTCAGGGTCCTTGGCATTTTTGAGTTTAACTACCTTTGTTCTGAGTCCCACAGAAGAAAAAATTTCGATAGCTCTCATAACTGCTTTTCTGCCTGCGTCATCCATATCATAACAGATAAGCACCTCCGAGGCATATTTATTAATTATCTTTGCCTGATTTTCTGTAAGGGCTGTTCCAAGAGTTGCAACTACATTATGGATACCTGCCTGATATACGCTTATTACATCCATATATCCTTCAACAAGTATAATTTTCGAGGTGTCGGACTTTTTTGCAAGGTTTAAGGAAAAAAGGTTTCTTCCTTTATCAAATGCAACTGTCTCTCCTGAATTCAAATACTTTGGAGGTTTGAAATCTAAATTTTTGTCCGGCTCATGAAAAATTCTGCCGCCAAAGCCTATTACATTCCCTCGCACATCAATAATCGGGAACATTACTCTGTCACGGAATTTATCGTATATTTTGCCGTCTCTCTCAACAGCAAGAGACGCCTCGACTATTTCACGCTCCGAATATCCGTGAGACTTCAAAGCTTTGAGTAGAGCGTCAAAGCTTTTGGGTGCGTATCCTATTCCGTAGGAGGTTATAGTCTTGGGAAGCATTTTCCTATTTAACAAATATTCCATGGCTTCTGCGCCTGTGGACTTGTCCTTAAGGCTGTCATGAAAAAACCTTGCAGCCTTTGCGTTCATTTCGTAAATGCGTTGACGTTTTTTATGTCTTTCATCGTCATATGTGTTATTTTCTTCAGGCATCTGAATTCCTGCGTTATCTGCAAGAAGCTTTATTGCATCTACAAAATCAACATTTTCGCTTTTCATTACAAACTGGGCAAGATTACCTCCCGCTCCGCAGCCGAAGCAATAAAAAAGCTGTTTATCTGCACTTACATGAAATGACGGGGTTTTCTCGTTATGGAAAGGACAAAGACCTGTATAGTCATTACCCCGCTTAGATAGAGAAACATATCTTGAAACATATTCCACTATATCATTCGCTGCAAATATATCCGAAATCAGTGCATCTGAATAACGTGGCAAACCGCATCACCTCCTGTATTATAACCGTTTTTCTTATAATTATTCACTGTGTATATATACCCGTTTTTATGGATTTATAACACACTTTTCTCAGTTTAGATAAAATAATTTAAAAAAACTTGTTTATTTATATATAAATGCGAATGTTTACAAAGTAAGCATACAACCCAAGGGAATGGAATAAAAATAGTGCAGAACGGACGAAACGCAGTATTATGCTACTTATGTAGCATAATACCTTGCCCGACCGCGTACGAGTGTACGCTAAGAGGTGCGTTGAGTTCGTATGTTCAATGGCATAAAACAAAACAGGAATTCGCAAATAATGCGAATTCCTACACTAATTTGTGTGTTTTCTTGATTTTGAATGCTTGTAAATATCAAATTAAAGCCATTGAACGGTCTGTGCATTTTTAAACATTCACTTTGTTATTTTATATACTCTTCCGGATTAATGCACTTACCATCAAGTAAAATTTCAAAATGCAAATGAGGCTCTGTTGTATTTTCTCCGTAGCTATACGTCCCAACATGAGCTATAAAATCACCTGCTTTAAGCTCCATACCCACCTGAAGATTTTCGATATCATCCAGGTTTACGTACTTTGTTCTGTAACCGTTATTATGATTTACAATTACAGCTTTTCCTTTGGTGTCAACATAAACCTCTTCTATTACCCCGTCTGCTGAAGCAACAACGTTAGTGTCTGCAGGTGCAAGAATGTCAATTCCGTCATGAGTTCTGAAGTCTCCCATCACACCATCGTAATACAAGGTGTCACCGGAAAAGCCTTTACATATTTCACCTTTTACAGGCATTAAAAATTCCGGTATATCGGCCGGAGAAATTGCTTCAAGTACATCGCCCTCATAAAACTCGATATTTTCACCTGTTTCTATAACCTCCATATCTTCGGCGTTTTGTTCTTTTTTCTCTTCCTTTTTTTCTTCTACAAGCTTTGGCGCCTGTGCTTCAACAGTTTCTGTTACAGGCTTCGGCGCAAGTGTAATTACAGGCATTTCTACTTTGTTTGTGTCAGGAACCGGTAAGCCCGGATCATCATTTTCCTTTTGAGAATTTACAAAGCCAACTATACCCATAGCCGCTACGCAGCAGCAAAGGGCAAGATAAAAGCCTGCTCCGGTGTTCTTTTTGTTTTTATTATCTTTCATATAACTCTACCCTTTCAGATTATTATGTATATATTATGAACACTGAAAGTGAAAATTATACAAAAAAGGGGATGTTTAAAAATGCACGGACCGTTCAATGGCTTTAACTCAGTATTTATAAGCATTCCAAAAACCAGAAACTCATAAATTATTGACAAAATCCGCAAAAACTGCGGATTTTTTGTTATTTTATGCCATTGAACTACGAACTCAACGCACCTCTCGGCGTACCAACGTACGCGGTCGGGCAAGATATTATGCTACTCAAGTAGCATAATACTGCGTTTCATCCGTTCTGCACTATTTTTATTCCATCCCCTTGGATTGTGGGCTGACTTTATAAACAGCCCCTTAAATTGTTATTTATCTTTCTTTGCCGCAGTTTTCTTTGCCGGCTTTTTTGTTTCTTCCTTTTTTGCAGCCGCTTTCTTAGTTTCCTTTGTAGCAGTTGTTTTTCTTGGTGCAGGCTTTACTATTCCACAAATATGTCCAACTGCGTTGAAATCTCCGAAAGCATCTATTCTGCCATCTGCAAGTGCCTTATCTTTATTAAGCCTTCCGGAAACAATTTTTATAAAGTCATCCACAGTAATGTCTATTGCTACGGAATTGTCTCTGTAATCATAAGGCTCAACTGAAAACTCGCCGCCAACAAATGCTACATAAAAAGTACCGGCAGCCTCTTCATCCTTAATTGTTACCTGGATTGCAAAATCTTCTGTTAATGAGCTAACGTCTGCTTTTGAAAGCTTTGTCTTAATTTTGTGAAACGCATCAGCGTATGTCATATTAGTTCACTTTCCTTTCTTTATTATCTGCCGAAATCCATTATTAATATCTGCCCTATTTATTATACTACAACCCATTCCTTATGTCAAGGCAAAAAAACTTGATTTTCTTCATTCACACTCCAAAAACCCAACGCATAGTATATACTACATCGGACGAAAGGAGGCACTATCATGGAAGGATGCGGATGCAACAACGGCTGCAGCTTTGACTTAGACATGATTTTATGGGTACTTATCATTATTGTTATTGTTACCTGCATGTGCAACAACTAAGCGTAAAATAAATTAAGGGTGCTGTTATAAGCACCCTTAATTTATTTTACAAGCATTGTTATAAAATTATCTGCCTCTTTGAGTGCATCCTCCTGTCTGCCAAGCTTTATACGAAGCTGTGGAACATTACCCGGTATAAGCTTATATTTAATAGGATTTTCCTTTGCAAGTCCGATTAGCGTGGGCAAATCAACCTCTGCAAACATAACAATTAAATAATCACCCTTGTGGGAAATTTCTGTTATGCCACAGCTTCTTGCCTTAGCCTTTAAAAGTGCAACCGTAATAACGTTCTGTGCAGAGCGCGGAATGTCACCAAAGCGGTCTATCATTTCATCCTCTACTTCAAATTCGTCATCCTCATTTTCAATGAGCGCTATTTTTTTGTAGATTTCTATTCGCTGTCCTGTATCGCTTATATATCTTTCCGGTATATATGCGTCTACATTAATATCTATGGTTGTATCAAATTCTTTAACCTCAGTTTTTCCTGTTGCCTCGTTTACGCTGTCACGGAGCATTCTGCAGTAAAGGTCATAGCCCACAGCATCCATATGCCCATGCTGCTGTGCACCAAGTATATCTCCTGCACCCCTGATTTCCAAATCCTTAAGAGCAATTTTAAATCCGGATCCGAACTCTGTAAACTCTTTTATTGCCTGAAGTCTTTTTGAGGCAGTTTCGCTCACTTCTTTATTTTTCTTATATGTCAGGTATGCATATGCTTTTTTATTGGAGCGTCCTACTCTTCCACGAAGCTGATAAAGCTGTGCAAGTCCCATCCTGTCTGCATTTTCAACTATAATTGTATTTGCATTTGGAATATCGAGGCCTGTTTCAATAATTGTTGTGCAAACAAGTATGTCGGTCTCACCTGTTACCATGGAATGCATAATATCCTCAAGCTCTGTTTCGTTCATTTGTCCGTGTCCTACTCTGACAGTTTTGTCAGGGAAAAGCTTTTGGATTTCATCCGCCTTTTTATAAATGCCTTGTACCCTGTTGTACAAATAAAACACCTGACCGCCGCGTGATAGCTCAATCCTGATTGCATCCTCAATAGTTGACATATCATTTTCAAGAACATATGTCTGTACAGGATATCTGTTTTGCGGTGCCTGCGTTAAGACACTCATATCCCTTACAGAAATCATGGACATATGGAGAGTTCTTGGAATTGGTGTTGCTGTCATGGAAAGGACATCAATATTTTTCTTAAGTTCTTTAAGCTTTTCCTTGTGAGTTACACCGAAGCGTTGCTCCTCATCTATTATGAGAAGTCCCAAATCCGCAAACTCCAGATCCTTTTGGAGTATCCTGTGAGTTCCGATAATTATATCAATTTCGCCTTTTTTTAGTTTTTTAATAATCTCTTCCTGTTGTTTTTTAGTTTTAAAGCGAGAAAGCATCTCAACCTTGATTGGAAAATTGCTCATTCTTTCAACAAAGGTGTTATAATGCTGCATGGAAAGAATTGTTGTAGGGCAAAGATACGCCACCTGCTTACTGTCCATTACAGCTTTAAATGCAGCACGAAGTGCTACCTCTGTTTTACCAAAGCCAACATCTCCGCAAAGAAGTCTGTCCATTGGTTTATCTTTTTCCATATCGGACTTGACCTCTTCTATACTTCTTAGCTGGTCCTCGGTTTCTGTATAAACAAATGCATCCTCAAAATCCCTTTGCCACACAGTATCCTTTGAAAATGCAAAGCCCTTTGTGTTCTCACGCTCTGCGTAAAGCTTAACCAGGCGCTCTGCCATTTCCTTTGTGGATTTCTTTACTCTTTGCTTAGTATTTGCCCACTCTTTTCCACCAAGCCTGTTTACCTTAACACTCCTGCCTTCATCTCCGCCGCCTGTATATTTAAAAAGCATATCAAGCTGGTCAACGGGAACATACAAAACATCATTATCCCGATAATCAACCTTGAGATAATCTTTGGAAATGTTTCCCACGGTCATTTTTTTAATGCCCTTATAAACACCAATTCCGTGAGTTCTGTGGACTACATAATCGCCAACATTTATTTCGTTATAGGATTTTATACGCTTAGTATTTTCATCACGGCGTCTTGCGCGACTTCTGCCACTGTCAAAAATTTCTTTGTCGGAAATTACAACAAAGCCGCAGTCTGTATATTCAAACCCGCTTTTAAGAAAGCCAGTAACAACATTGATTTTTTCTTCATAAATTTCTTTCTCTTTTGAATAAACAGGTGCATATCCTCTTTCTTTAAGAACACCAACAAGGTTTTTTGCACGGTCTTCATTTTGAGAGACAATTACTACCGTAGCACCTTGCTCGCTCCACTTTGAAAGGTCCTGACACAAATAATCAATTTTTCCGTGAAAGGATACAGTTTGTCTTGCGTTAAAGCTTATTCCCTCTTTACCAAAAGCCGAAAGATTAATAATCGACTGCTTGGATAAAAATTCAAGCATACTTTTACCGGAGGGATAATAGTCTGCACTTTCTCCGCACACAATGCCACTTTCAAGCATCTGGGTAATAATTTCATGCTTGTCATGGACATAGTTTTCAAAACGCTCTTTTATTCTCTCAGGGTCAATTACATATACCCCTGCTCCATCAAAATGCTCACACAGTGTTGGTATTCTACCGTATGCGCCTTTTATAAACTTGTCAACAGAAGGAAAAAGGAAATTATTTTCTGCTTTTTCAAGCTCTCTTTTAAGTGCTTCGTTGTCAGGATACTCAGAAATAAGACTATTGATATAGTCTGTCATGAGAGAATGTTCATCCTCTGTCATTACAGGCTCTCTTGCAACTACAGCAAGAGCTGTATCTACATTTTCTACGCTTCTTTGAGTTTCCCAGTCAAACACTCGTATTGAGTCAATTTCATCATCAAAAAACTCTATGCGGACAGGTAATTTCATATTAGGAGAAAACACATCGAGTATTCCGCCACGAACAGCAAAAAGTCCGACTGCATCAACTTCAACAGAGCTTGTATAACCCATGGAAACAAGCTTTGTCTTTAATTCTTCAATATCATAGGTATTTCCTGTTTTAAACTCTATTCTGTCCTTTTCAAAGTGTTCTTTTGTAACGGTATATTGCATCATTGCGTCAACTGACGTTACAAGTATACCGCCCTTTTCAAAGCCGCACAAGGCTCTGATTCTTCTATGTTCGCCCTCCAGGGCAGAGGCGTCAACATCATAAAACACAAGCTCCTTGGAGGAAAAGCGATATACATCCTCTCTGTAAAAGGAAAGCTCCTTGTAAAGCTCTGCGGCTTCTATATCCGTGTAGCAAATTGCAACTGCCTTTTCCTTGAAGGTGTCTTTGGTACAGGCAATCAAATGCACCTGCGCACTGTCGCATATATCCTTTACAAATATGGGGAAATCACAGGAATTTATTTGTTTATTCAGTTGTATGAAGCTTTTATTTTTGTTTAATACTTCACTAAAATTCATTATTTCCTCCAACACCAAAGGGAGTGCAGGCATGGCCCGGCACTCCGTAATATAAACTTTAAGAAATTATCCGTTGTATTTATTCATAGCGCTGTCTACATTGTTTTTGATTATCTCAAATACAGCTTTAGACGCTTTTATTATTGCATCCTCGAGAACAGGTATTTCATCCTTGCCAAAGTGACCTAGAACATAGTCTGCCAGGTCGTAATCTTTATGAGCAGGATTTCCAACACCAATTCTTATTCTTACAAAATCCTCTGATATAAGCTGATATATAATTGATTTAAGTCCGTTATGTCCGCCGGCAGAGCCTTTTCTTCTTATTCTGATTTTGCCCGGCTCAATGGAAATATCATCGCAGACAATTATAACATTTTCAGGGGGTATTTTGTAAAAGGAACAAAACTCCCTTATACTTTCTCCGCTAAGGTTCATATATGTCTGTGGTTTGACAAAAAGAACTTTTTCCCCATTAACACTAAGCTCTCCATAAAGAGCTTTGTATTTAAGCTTTTTAATACTTATATTATTCTCATTTGCAATATAGTCTATGGTTGCAAATCCTATATTATGCCTCGTCATATCATATTGACTGCCGGGATTTCCAAGCCCTGCTACAAGATACATGTTTTTTCCTCCAATAAGAGATTTTATCCGTTTCGTCTGTCCTTCCAGCCT
>CAZWCO010000055.1:0-7401 GCA_964632665.1 uncultured Lachnospiraceae bacterium
CTGACGTGAAAATGCCATCATCAACAGCTGCGACCTCAGGTGCACTGAGTTTAACCATGCATGATAAAGGTGAAACCGGTCGTACGGTGCGTTTTGCATACTTGTTCGCTGTTCCTCTGAATACAGAAACGGGTATGTGCTCCGGCGGCGCAGTTTTAAAGGACCGTCTTGCAATAGTAGACGCAGGTGTTTTTGGTCTTTCAAAATGGCGAGCAGTAAAAATTAGTGATAAGCCAATCGGCGCACTAAAAAGCGGAAAAAACGAAACTATTTGGATGAAATTCAAAATAATTTCATATAACGATGTTTACTATTTCTCTGTTTATGACGAAAGCGGAAATCTCCTTGAATCTCTTTCTGCAACAAAGGAAGAATTGTTTGGAGACAGTAAAGATTCCATAACATCAACCGGCGGCTTCAGATTTACCTTGAACGCAGCAGAAGGTGTAGTTGACAATCTTTCTGCAGGAAATATAGAAGTTGTTGAAGGACTTAATATGAAGTTTGAAACAAGCTCTGCAAAGGTTGGCACGCCTGTTAAATATTATTTTGAAGATTCAAATGGCAACAGACTTGACCTTGGAAGTGCTGAGCCAGTTGTAGATGGAGTAAACACTACTCTTACAGAAGACGGCAAAATTATATTTAATCAAACAGGAAAACAGGAGCTTGCTGTAAAGGTAAGTAATTTAAACACAGGCGTTGTTGATGAATATAAGAAAGAAATTAATATACTTGACGAACTTCAGTTCAAGAGCCTTGAAGTAACTCCTGAAAAGCCAAGTATTTATAAAAATGCACCCCTTTCATTTACTGTAAAGGGTGTAGACGCTATTGGAGATAAATTTGCTATTAGCCCTGATGAGTACAAAGTTTTATCTCCGGCACTTGATAACGATGCTCCCGGAACTGTTGATTTTGAGCAGACAGGAACTCAAAAAATCAAGGTAGAACAAAAAGGCGTTACAGAAGAAGTAGATGTATATGTTTCAAAATTTGAAAAGCTTACGCCTGCACTCAGCCTTTCAACTATCGAACAAAAATCCTCCCTTTCATATTCTATGACAGGGATAGAAAACGGAGTAGGAAGAACTCTCGCTCTTAATGAGTATTCTGTTACTGCTGATAAAGAAGGACTTGTAATTTCTCCTGACGGAACAATATTTGCACAGGAGATGGGAACATATGCTCTTTCCTTTACAGCGGACAATGTAACAGAGAAAATTACTCTTAATGTAATTGAGCGTCAGCAGGGAGTGCTCATAAACGAAGACTTTGATACTCCCGGAGACCCACAGTATTTTCCGTACCAACCTGAAAAAATTGTAGACGATAATGGAAACAAGGTTTTTAGGGTCGCAGATGAGGAAACACAGTTTTTTGGCGGTGAGGCATGGAAAGCCTATACCATAAATGCAAAGGTTAAAATTGTAAAATCTGTCCTTGACGATAGATGCACATATTCTACCTTTGAAATTGTGCCTTGTAAAAATTATAACAAAAGAATGGGATTTTTAGGTGGAGAAGGTGGTATACAGTGTATTTACCGTCTTAACCACAATATAAACAGCGGACCTCATATGCGTATTTCTACGTCAGTCGGTCCGGAGATAAATATAGAAGACGGACAGTATCACGATTTTAAGGTAGATGTATATGAAAACCAGGTAACATTCTCAATTGACGGTGTAAAGCAATACTTTAACCTAACTCGTGATATGACAGGATATTTTACATTTATAGCAAATAACTGTGAAGTATACATTGATGACCTTGTAGTAACAAGAAATCCGCACTCAGAAAAGAAAGAACGTGCAGGAATTTCAGCAGAAGAAGAACTTGTGGAAATGAACCCCTACACTCCGATGGAGCTGCGTTCATTAAATGCTTTCCGTCTTAACTACACAGATGGAACCCATAACTATGTAACAAATAAGGGTACATATGACATTCATGGTACAAATCCTAACAGATTATGGTTTGAGGTTGCAGACGGGGAAGAATACTGTACTGTAAGAGGTGGCTTTAACCTTGTATTTGATAAGGATGTTCCCGCAGGAACAATTGTAACAATAAGAGCTCATCTTGACGATTTTACTTGTCTTTTTAAGGTAAAGGCAACTCCTCCTGATATGACCTATGAGGAGTATGTAAAACATACAGTAGATTTGCGTAAAGAAAGCCAGACCTTCCGTTTTGTCTATGGTTGGGGGCTTGGCATTGACAACACAGAAAGTGTCCGTTCTACATTGCCTCATAAAATGGCAATTATGGCTGTGTATCCAAAGATATACAACTATGATGAGATATTAAAATACTATCCAAAGGCTGTACATTTTGAAGAAACATATGTTGGAAGAGGTACAGACGCCGGTGACTTTATCCTTCAGCAGGCTATGTTCACCTATATGAAGTTCAAAGGTCTTGCCAATGTCAGCGATGAATGCTGGGAGGCGTGGAAACAATTTATACTTGATTATGTATGGGTATATCCTCATAACGGTATGACAGAAAACCACAGAGGTATCTACTACGCAACCGCAGTTATGGCAGGAGAAACCTTTCCGGACGAAATCTTCTATGACGGAAAAACCGGAAAAGAAACCTTTGACGAGCATCTTAAATATCTTACAGACTGGTATAATCGAAGATTTACACTTGGTCATGGCGAATATGATTCGGGTGAATATTATAACATAGATTTGTTCAATGCAGAGCTTTTATATAACTCCATAAAGGATGAAAAGGTAAAGCAGGCAGCATATGATTATATGGCATTTATGTATGCCGACATTCTTCCTGAACAGCTCGGTGGAAAAATGACCGGTGCGCATCTGCGTTCATATCACAAATCAGGAATGAATGATTTGAACCAGCTCAGAATATATTTTAACCTTTCTGATTTTATGATTAATGAATCAGCAAAGAGTAACGTTCAGGAAGTACCATATTCCGTGAGTGAATATATGCCTCCGGATATATTATTCGATATTGCCTTTGATGAGGACAGAACAAGCGAGGTAACAGAGCGTCACGGCATTAATTCAACAACAGATATTCCAAATTATACAGATTCTATAATAAAATATACCTATCGTACACCGGAATACTCTATTGGTACAAGAATTTATGCAGATGACTTTTTGTCAGACCCGGACTACATAATAGAGAGCTCCACCAGCTTATTATATCCCAACAGCGTAGGTGCGGGAGCAATTTTAGCAAACCATCAGGGATACATGTGGGGACTGACTCTTGGTAATGACCGCAATTGCTTAATAACAGAGAATCATCCGGGCTCCTATGATTTCTACGGTGATGGTTACTGGATTTGTGACTGCGGTAAGTACTATCAGCACAAGGGTGCATCAATCGGTATGCACAAGATTGTAGATATTAAGAATAAAGAACAACAGAAATACACTCACTTCTATGTTCCAAAATCTCTCATACAAACAGTAGAGGATGAGGACGGCTGGGTATTTATAAACCACGAAGAAATCTATGCTGCAATAAAGCCTATGAAGGACGGAAAAATAAGCGGCACCCTTTATGAATGGGGAAGCCCTGATAAAGTATACAACGGAATGCCGATGAGTGAATGTGAAGTTAAAATTGATTCGGCAAATACTGCGTTCGTAAGCGAAGTAACTTCAAAGAGTGAGTTTGGCGGCACATTCGAGGAATTTAAAGCTAAGATTAAGGAAAACGAAAAGAATATAGTATACAAAGCAGAGGATAAAAATTATTTCCTTGAGTATACAGCTCTTGACGGAACAAAGCTTAAGATTGACTATAACAATAATAAGCGTTTCCTTAACGGTGAAGAGGTTGACTTTACAGATACAAAGCTTTTTGATTCAGAATTTGTTCAGTCAGAATGGCTAAGCGGAGTAACAACAATTACAGCGGGGGATAAGACATTAACAATTAACCCCATAAAGTATAATGTTGATATTAAAACTGCTTGGAGTATTATTAACAAAACAAACAACATTATAGATGAGCTTGAGTATGAAATGAAGTTTGGAAGAGGAGCACAGTACGTTGCTGCAAATAAAGCAGAAATTTTGGAATGTATACGGTTTAACCAGACCTATAACGAAACATTCCTCTCTGTTATAGTTAATAACAGAATTAAAGTACTGGGCGATAACATAACAAAATGCTATGACAGCGCATCTTCTACAACTCGCTCAAAAATACAAGATGTTGTTAATTTACTTTAGTCTATAATATCAGCATAGAAAGAAGGGAGAAACTTATGCTAAAAAAATTACTCACAAGTATAATGCTTATGCTGCTGATAAGCGTATCAGCAGCAGTAGCTGCTCCTATAGACGTTGAACCGGAAGACGCTGATTTTGATGAAATTTCAGTTGTAACATCCCTTGGAATAATGGATGTGAACGAAGATTCAGTGTTCCGCGGAGATGATTTGCTTACTCGTGCGGAGCTTGCAAGAATTGCAATAGTTCTAAATGGCGTAGACGTACCGGAGGCTTCGGCAGCAGCGCTCTATGATGACGTTGATGCAGATAACGAGTATGGCAAGTATATAGTAGCATGTAAGGACTATAACCTTATGGTAGGCGTTCAGGACAGAATGTTTAATCCTGAAGGCAATGTTACAAGAGAGCAGCTTAACGCAGTTATTTTAAGAGTTTTAGGCTGTGAACAATTTGCAAAAGTAATGGGTGGTTATACAACCGGATATACTGAGATAGCAAGCTATCTTGGAATAAACAGCTACCTCCGTTATGACGGCGAGTTCGTAACAAGACGAAGTGCCGCTGTATACCTTTATGAAATTCTTGATACCCCGGTACCAAAAATGTGGTATAACGATTTTAAGGGTATTGAATTTTCAAACGAAGGAAGTAAAACTCTTATAGAAGAGCGCATGAATATTAGAAAGCTTGAAGGCACAGTAACCGGAAATGAAATTTCTGCAATTCCCGGCGGAAGCGAAATGATTGAAAATTATGTTCAGGTTGCAGACGAAATCATGAATGTTGGAAGCACAGACATAATGTCAAAGCTTGGACGCTGGGCAGAAGTTTATGTAAGTCTTGACGGAGATGGAAATCCTGACACCTTGCTTTCATATATCTTGCCGGAGAAGCGTAATAACGAGCTTATTGTAAAGGCAAAGGATATTAACCCTGCGGCAACAGACAGCACACAGATTTGCATAGATTACGAAGGCAAATCAAAGACATATCAGCTTGACGGCAGCAAAACTGTTATTTTAAACGGTGAGGTCCTCACAACGTATACGGATACCGTTTTCAGAATTGTGAGAGGCGAGCTCACTATGGTAGATACAACAAATAACGGTAAGTATGACCTGATAATAATAGAAGAGCCAATGTCAGTTGTATTTAACCGTTACAGCGCTGACACAGGTACTATGAGCTTTAAGTATGGTGCGCTTCCAATTCAGATAGCTGATAATGCAAAGATAGAAGTGTATATAGATGATGCAAAGAGTGATGAGGCATCTTTAAAGGAATGGATGAGTCTCTTTATTTATAAGCCCCAAAACAGTGAGTATTATATAATAAAGGCGTCATCAAAAAATGTCAAAGGCACTCTCACAGCACTTTCGGGAGAAGGAAACGCAATAACTGTTGATGGCGTTGAATACTATCTTGCATATGATTATGCAGCCTATTCAGCACAGTTTGGCACAGTCGAGCTTGGAAACGCATATACCTTCCTTATCACGCCATACGGTGAGGTTATTGGAATTATGAAGGTTACATCAGCAAGAGCTTATACCTATGCATACCTTACAGGCGGATACATTGACTCTCTTACAGAGGAAGCATACCTTAGAGTGTTTACAGAACAGGGAGTTCAAGAGAAGCTTAAGGTTAAGACAAAGTTTAAATTTCATAACGGCACAACCGCCACAAAGGAAGATGCAGACAACATCAAAAATGTAAGCTTTGGACTTTTTGGTGCAGACGGTAAAGCAATAAATCAGCTTATCTGCTATAAGCTTGATGCAAAGGGCGAAATATCCGAAATAAAGGTAGCAATGGATATGACAGCCGGAGGAACAACTGATGAAGAAGTCTTTACCAAGGATTACCAAAGGAAAGGCTTTGCAAGTACGGACTATGATTCAATCCGTTACAATACATTTGTTAAAATGTATCACCTGGCAGAAGATATTGTTATATTCCAGGTTCCCGGTAAAAATGTAGGAGGAGTACTGTATCCTGCAGATGATTTGAGCGATATACGCATTGACCCGTCTACTAAATACAGCTCCAGCTCTGCAGCTTCAGTAACGAACTTCGAGCTTTATGATGTGGATTCTTTCCGTCGTGCAAGCGTTATGGTTCGTTACGTGGTAGAAGGTTCACGAAACGTTGAAATAAGAAACTCTGAACTTGTACTTGTATCTGATATTGAGCTTTCCGTGCTTCCAAGCGGAGATGTAGGATATCTTATCAAAGGATATCAGGATGGTAAAGCCATAGAGCTTACAGCGACACCTGACCTTATTTCAAACGTGTATACTGATGGTCAGTGGCAGGACTTTGAAAACACCCCAATCTCTGAAATCAAACCGGGACATGTAATTAACGTGGCAGCTTTAAATAATAATATTGATGAATTTCTCGTTATCGGCGACCTTTCTATTCTGGAGTTTGATCACGAGCGCTTATATGGCACTACGTTAACGACCGCACAGGCGACACTTGACAGGTCACTTGTTACCATTCCGGGTAAAGTAAAAGATGTTGACGGTACATACGTCGTTGTTAGTACAAGGGCAGGTAACGGTGAGGCTTGTGACCGAGTGTATAACATAAGAACAGGTACAGAAGTGTATATTTATGATTCTTTTACAGATGAAGTTACTATTGGTGATTACAATTCTATCGTTCCTGATGATAAAGTCTTTGTCCGAACAAGAGAAATGGAAACAAGAACAGTAATTGTTGTGAGATAGTTAGGGAGGACAAGAAAAATGATTAAGAAAATAACAAGTATAATATTAGCGCTTTCTTTAGCTTTAATAACTATTCCACATGTAATGGCAAACAGCGTAACAGCAACGCTTATTGACCTTGCAGATTTTTATCAGCTTCCGGGCAGTACAAGCAGCAGCGACAGAAACTATGTACCCTACATCACAGACAGACTTTATATGGGACATTATTTTGGAACCGGAAACGGAGCTGCTTCAACAGCGTATAAGCCTTCCGGTGATACATATTTTAGTGCATATAACCAACATGCGACTGAGGATACCTTCTTTACTGTGAGGAACACTACTACGGCGGAAGTTGTGAATATAGATGAGCTTGATGCACCTGCAATCTTCTCGTTTGAGATTTTCCGCCGCGATGTCCTGGATTACGTTTATTTAGCAAATTCATC
>CAZWCO010000056.1:0-7328 GCA_964632665.1 uncultured Lachnospiraceae bacterium
GGTATAGCTGTGTCAAATGCCTGTCCGGAGGCGATTGCTGCAGCGGATTATGTAACAGTCAGCAACGAAGAACGCGCGATTGCAAAGGTTGTGGAGGGGATTCAAAAAGGTGAATATAACAAATGAGGTTCTCCACATATTTGTTTGATTTGACTTGATTAATATTGAATTTGAGGGTGGTTTTAGACCATCCTCTTTTTTGTGGCGTAAAATGGCTTAATTTATGGTATAAATTACACAAAAATAAAAAAAACCATTGATAAAGCATGTATTATAAGGTATAATAAAATGAGGTGTGTTATATGGTGCACCGTGTGTTTTTGAAAACCTAGAAGTTATATAAATACATTTTTACAGAAAGGACAAATTCCAAATGACAGATAATCAGAAAATGGCGGAGCTTTTATTCCCCCAGCCACTTAAAACACCTGAAGAATACGAAAAAATGTATCCTGAAAGAAATCTTCCCGAGGGAGCAATAGTATCAAGATTTGCACCAAGTCCCACAGGCTTTTTGCACATCGGCGGACTTTTTGCGGCATTTGTTGCAAGACGTGCGGCCCTTTCCACAGACGGACAGTTTTTCCTTCGTATAGAGGACACAGACAAAAAGCGCGAAGTGGAAAACGGAGTTACCGGAATAGTAAACGGACTTCGTGATTTTGGAATAGAAATTACAGAGGGTATGATTTCCGAAACAGAGGAAAAGGGTGATTACGGCCCTTATATCCAGAGCAAGCGTGCAGAGATTTATCATGCTTTTGCAAAGAGCCTTGTTCTTAAAGGCCTTGCATATCCTTGCTTTATGACAGAGGAGGAGCTTGCGGAAATCCGTGAAAAACAGGAGGCAGAGAAAAAGCTCCCCGGCTGCTACGGCGAATATGCAAAGTACAGAGATATTACTCCCGAAGAGGCAGAAAAACGCATACAAAACGGAGAAAGCTACGTTTTAAGACTTAAATCTCCCGGCAAGGAAGAAAATAAAATTACATTTGTTGACGGAGTAAAAGGCGAAATTGAGATGCCTGAAAATATTCAGGACGTTGTAATTTTAAAAACCGACGGAATTCCAACATACCACTTTGCTCACGCGGTAGACGACCATCTTATGAGAACAACAGATGTTATCCGTGGTGATGAATGGATTTCTTCTGTGCCTATACATGTACAGTTTTTTGACTGTCTTGGCTTTAAGCGCCCAAGATACGCACACATTTCTCCTGTAATGAAGGAGGAGGACGGCGGTAAGCGTAAGCTTTCAAAAAGAAAGGACCCGGAAGCCGCAGTTTCTTTCTACTCGCAGGTAGGTTATCCCAAAGGAGCAGTAATTGAGTATCTTCTCACTATTGCAAACTCCAACTATGAAGAATGGAGAGATCAGAATCCAGGTGCAGACAATACAGAGTTTAAATTTTCTCTTTCAAAAATGAGCAAGGCAGGAGCGCTCTTTGACCTGGTTAAGCTAAGCGACATAAGCAAGAACTATGTTTCAACTCTTACAAAAGAAGTTGTAACAGACGCGGTGCTTACGTGGTCAAAGGAAAATGACAAAGAGTTTTATGAGTGTATCTCTGAGGATGTAGAATATACAAAATCTGTCTTTGGCATTGAAAGAAATGAAATAAAGCCAAGAAAAGAAATTGTAAAATGGGACGAAGCGCCGGCATATGCGGCATACTTCTATGAAAAGCTTTGGGACAGAAATCGTGATTTTGAAGATATCTTGCCAAAAGAAAACATGATAGAAATTTTAGAAAAATACAAAGAGGTATATTCACCTGACGAAACAGCGGAAACCTGGTTCCCGGGTGTCCGTGACATGAGTGAGGCTCTTGGCTATGCAAAGGCACCAAAGCTTTACAAAAAAGACCCTGACGCATACAGAGGCCATGTAGGACAGGTAAGCTCAGTAATCAGGGTAGCTGTGACCGGCAGAAAGAACTCGCCTGACCTTTTTGAAGTTATGCAGGTGCTTGGCTATGACAAGGTAATAGCACGCATAGACGAAAGTATAGAAATCTTAAAGAAATAACGAAAGGAAACAAGCCATGGAAGAATTAAGCACAAACTTTATACATGAGGCAATTAATAAAGATTTAGCAGACGGAGTTACAGACCATATCCAGACACGTTTCCCGCCGGAGCCAAACGGCTATCTTCATATAGGTCATGTAAAGGCTATATGCATAGATTTTGCAACAGCGGAGAAGTACGGCGGAGTATGTAACTTAAGGCTTGATGATACAAACCCCACAAAAGAGGACACAGAATATGTTGACGCCATAATGAAGGACATAGAATGGCTTGGCTTTAAGTGGGACAAGGTACTTTATGCGTCCGATTATTTTGACGCACTCTATGAGGGCGCAATCAAGCTTATAAAAAAAGGCAAGGCATATGTGTGTGACCTGTCTGCAGATGAAATAAGAGAGTACAGAGGCACACTTACAGAGCCGGGCAAGAACAGCCCTTACAGAGAAAGAAGCATAGAAGAAAATCTTGACCTGTTCAGACGCATGACCGAGGGCGAATTCCCTGACGGTTCAAAGGTACTAAGAGCTAAAATTGATATGGCATCACCAAACCTTAATATGCGTGACCCGGTTATTTATAGAATACTCCGTGCGCATCACCACAGAACAGGCGATAAGTGGATTGTGTATCCTATGTACGACTATGCACATCCTGTTTCCGATACAGTTGAAGGTGTAACACATTCTCTTTGCTCTTTGGAGTTTGAGGACCACAGACCTCTTTATGACTGGTTCTTAAAGGAACTGGAATTTGAGCATCCATCAAGACAGATAGAGTTTGCAAGACTTAACTTAAACTATACTCTTACAAGTAAGAGAAAGTGCCTTAAGCTTGTCCGTGACAATATTGTAAACGGCTGGGATGACCCAAGAATGTCAACAATATGCGGCATGAGAAGACGTGGGTATACAAAAGAAGCACTAAAGGATTTTTGCGAAAGAATAGGTGTTGCAAAGGCAAACAGTGTTGTGGACTTTAACCTTCTTGAGCACTGCGTTCGTGAGGACCTTAACAAAAAAGCGCCAAGAGCAATGGCAGTAATAAACCCTGTCAAGCTTGTTATTGACAACTATCCGGAAAATCAGACAGAGGAGATAACTGTTGAAATTAATCCCGAGGACGAAAACGCAGGAACAAGAACAGTGCTTTTCTCTAAAAACATTTATGTAGAAGCAACAGACTACATGGACGACCCTCCAAAGAAGTATTACAGACTTGCTGTTGGAAACGAAGTACGTCTTAAGGGTGCATACTATGTAACATGTACAGGTGTAGACCGTGACGAGAGAGGAAACGTAACGGAAATTCATTGTACCTATGACCCTGAATCTAAGGGCGGTCAAACACCTGACGGAAGAAAGGTAAGGGGTACAATTCATTGGGTAAATGCAGACAGCGCAGTAGACGCAGAAATCCGTCTTTATGACAGGCTTTTCACAGTAGAAAATCCGTCAGACGAGGAAGCAAACGGTGACTACCTTACAAACCTTAACCCTGATTCACAGGTTATTATTAAAAACTGTAAGGTGGAGGAAAACCTTAAAAGTGCAAAATGCGGAGACACCTTCCAGTTTATGCGCCATGGCTACTTCTGCGTAGATCCTGATTCGACAGAGGGCAAACTTGTATTCAACAGAACAGTTGCTCTTAAAGACTCATGGGGTAAAATGCTTAATAAATAATTGCTTGTTGAAAGGATATGAAATTTAAAATGGATTATACAAGATTTATATCTGAAAAGGTTGGTAAGCTCAAGGCATCTGCAATTCGTGAGATGTTTAAGCTTATGGCTGACCCTGAAATAATATCACTTGCCGGCGGCTCTCCGGATTCTTCCTTGTTTCCGTCAAAGGAGCTTGGAGAAATAGCAAAGGACGTGCTCACAAACGAGCCTGTGAAAGCACTTCAGTACGGAACAACAGACGGCTACGCACCATTTAAGGCACAGGTTATGGAGAGAGCTGTAAAAATCGGCTGCGTGGCAGAAGGTGACAAGGTAATAATTACAACAGGTGAGCAACAGGGAATAGACCTTGCTGTCAAAACACTTGTGAATGAGGGCGAATGTGTAGCAGTAGAGGAGCCAAGCTTTGTAGGCTCTCTCAACTCCATAAAGGCTCATAACGCAGTCCTTACTCCTGTGCCTATGGAAAATGACGGAATTAACACGGAAAAGTTTGAAGAAATCCTTCAAAATACAAAAATAAAGGTTCTTTATACTATTCCCACATTCCAGAACCCTACCGGCATTACAATGTCACTCGAAAAGAGAAAGAAGCTTCTTGAGCTTGCAAGCAAGTACGATTTCCTTATTATCGAGGATAACCCTTATGGTGATTTAAGATTTAAAGGCGAAGATGTACCATGCATAAAATCCCTTGACACAGAGGGCAGAGTAATTTATTGCAGCTCATTTTCTAAAATTCTTTCGCCGGGACTAAGACTAGGATATGTTATCTGCCACGGCGATATAATTGACAGAATAGAAATTGCAAAACAGGCAAACGATGTACATACACCGTTTTTAACACAAATGATTGCATCGGAATACCTTGAAAAGTACGATATAGAAGAAGACATCAAAAAGGCAAGTAAGATTTATGGAGAAAAATGCGAGTTTATGCTAGAGTGCATGAAAAAGTATTTCCCATCATCAATTACCTGGACAGAGCCGGAGGGCGGACTTTTCATAATGTGCTATGCACCTGTTGGAACGGATATGGACGCAGTGCTCAAAGAGAGTCTTAAAAACAAGGTTGCCTTTGTTTGCGGCAGCGGCTTTATGACAGACCAGGAAAAGCCTTGCACAATGTTCAGGCTTAACTATTCAACAATGCCTTTTGAAAAAATTGAAAAAGGAATAAAATCCCTTGGGGATGTGCTTCATAGCGTGCTTGACTAAGGAGAGGTATTATGGAAAAGAAAAAAAGAATTTTCAGTGGCGTTCAGCCGTCAGGAAACATAACCCTTGGCAACTATCTTGGTGCAATTAAAAACTGGGTTGACCTGCAGGAAGAATATGAGTGTCTTTATGCTATAATGGATATGCACTCAATTACTGTAAGACAGGACCCGCAAGAGCTTAAAAAGCGTACACTTGACCTTTTAAAAGTGTATCTTGCATGTGGCATTGATCCGGAAAAGAACTTGCTTTTTGTGCAGTCACATGTACCGGCTCATGCACAGCTTTCATGGGTACTTAACTGCTATACCTATATGGGTGAGCTTTCAAGAATGACGCAGTTTAAGGATAAATCCAAAAGCCACGCAGATAATATAAATGCAGGACTTTTTACCTACCCCGTGCTTATGGCGGCGGATATTCTTCTTTACGGTGCAGACCTTGTACCCGTAGGTAAGGACCAGATGCAGCATATAGAAATCTGCCGTGATATAGCAGAGCGTTTTAATTCAATTTACGGAAACGTATTCACAATCCCTGAAGGATTTTTGCCAAGAGCAGGAGCTAAGGTAATGAGCCTTCAGGAGCCTACAAAGAAAATGTCAAAATCAGATCCGAACCCAAAGGGCTACATCTCAATGCTTGACGAGTTTAATGTTATTGCAAAGAAGATAAAGAGCGCGGTAACAGATTCCGAGGGCGTTGTAGAATACCGTGAGGGCGATGATACAAAGGCTGGAATTAATAACCTTATGACAATTTACTCTGCCGTTACAGGTAAATCCTATGATGAAATAACAAAGGATTACGAGGGCAGGGGATATGGTGACTTCAAGGGTGATGTTGCAGAGGCTGTTGTGGAACACATAAAGCCAATAAGAGCAGAATATGACAGACTTTCAAGTGATAAAGCATACCTTGAGGGAATATATAAGGCAGGTGCTGAAAAAGCACAGATTATCGCTTCACGAATGGTAAACAAGGTTTACAAAAAGGTAGGCTTTTTGCCATACTGACAGGAAGGAATTATAGATTATGGAAAATAACACATTATTTTTGTTCTGTGCCTTTGTAGTATCCTTTGTGTTTTCGTTTACTACTACACCCATTATAAAAAAGCTTGCTTTTAAAATAGGAGCTGTGGATGTGCCAAAAGATAACAGGCGCATGCATAAAGAGCCAATTGCACGACTTGGCGGGCTTGCAATAATCTTTGGTTTTTTAGTTGCAATACTGTGCTTTAATACAGGGTTTAGCAGACAAATGCTTGCTACTTTAGCCGGTGCGGCAATTATTGTTGTTATGGGAGTTGTGGACGATTGCAAAAACCTTGACGCAAAAATCAAGTTTGTTATACAGATAATTGCGGCACTGATAGTTATTTTTGCAGGAGATATAAAAATCAAGGTGTTTACAAACCCTAACATTTTCAGCGATAATCTGTACTGGGTATTACCTGAATGGGTTTCAGTTGTTGTTACGGTTTTGTGGATTGTGTTTATAACAAACGCCGTAAACTTTATAGACGGTCTTGACGGACTTGCGGCAGGTGTTTCTGCCATAATGAGTGTGTCACTTGTATTTATATCCGTAAGACTTGGAGAGTTTTCAATTGCTCTTTTTGGAATTGCACTTATGGGTGGCTGTTTTGGATTTTTGCCCTTTAACTTTAATCCGGCAAAAATATTTATGGGTGATACCGGTTCCACATTTTTAGGATTTATGCTTGCAAGCCTTTCCATACAGGGAATGTTTAAAAGCTACGCGGTAATATCCTTTGCTGTGCCTCTTTTAATCCTTGGACTACCCCTCTTTGATGCAATGTTTGCAATGCTAAGACGCATTATGACTGGCAAGAGCCCAATGAGCGCAGACAGAGGACATCTTCATCACAGACTTATTGATATGGGCTTTAGCCAGAAGCAGACCGTATTTATTCTTTACGCCATAAGCGGCGTTCTTGGAATAACGGCTGTGCTCCTTGCAGAGAACGGTACACTCCGTGCCCTTATCCTTGTAATATGTGTTCTTATACTTTTACTAATCGGCAGTTTGCTTGGTAAGGATGTGTATATACCATCCGACAATGCACACGGGAAAGGAGACGCAGATGAAGAAAATTAAAGTTATGCTTGTATTTGGGACACGTCCCGAAGCTATAAAAATGGCACCTCTTGCTCTTGAGCTTAAAAAGCATGAGGATATAGAAACTCTTGTGTGCGTAACTGCACAGCATAGAGAGATGCTTGATCAGGTCCTTGACATTTTTAATATTACACCTGATTATGACCTTGATATTATGAAGAGCAGGCAAACACTTGTTGGAATTACATGCCGTGTCCTTGAGGGACTTGATGAAGTCTTAAAGGCAGAGAAGCCTGATATTGTACTT
>CAZWCO010000057.1:0-7290 GCA_964632665.1 uncultured Lachnospiraceae bacterium
CGGAAAAGTCTTCCCACATGCCCTTATACTTCCATACGCTTTCTTTACACTTTTCTATAAAAGGCTCAAGTCCGTATTCTTCTATCTGTTCCTTACCGTCAAGACCTAAAAGCTTTTCAACCTCAAGCTCAACAGGAAGTCCGTGAGTATCCCAGCCGGCTTTACGGAGTACCTTTGCACCCTTCATTGTACGGTATCTTGGAATCATATCCTTAATAACACGGGTGAGAACATGACCTATGTGCGTCTTGCCGTTTGCTGTTGGCGGGCCATCATAGAAGGTATATGTTTCTCCGTCTTTTCTTGAGTCTATACTCTTTTCAAAAATGTTGTTCTGTTTCCAGAACTCAAGAACTTCCTTTTCACGTTCTACAAAGTTAAGGTCTGTGGATACCTTTTTGTACATTTCGTTCAATCCTCTCTGTATCTATTACATATTATTTATTTTATCAAGAAACTCTGTGCATAGTGCCTTCATTTTAAGCTTGTTATTTTCTATTCCATGAAGAACGCTCTCAGCGTCTACCTTTGCTTTGGCAATTATCTCCTTTGCCTCAAGCTGTGCGTTCTTTTTCATTTCCTCGCACTGATAACGTGCAAGCTCTATTGATTTTTCAACCTCTGCGGATTTGCCGCGAAGCTCTGCCAATTCTTCATTTGCAGCTTTTAGTCTGGAAGTCAGCTCTGCATTATCTCTGTAAAGCACGGTGACATCACTTATAAGCTCGTCAAGGAAATCGTCAACCTGATCCCTGTCGTAGCCACGCATTTTAATTTCAAATTCTTTTTCCTGAATATCTGTCGGTTTTATCATTTAAATCACTCCGTTTACAAATATTTTTTTAGTGAAAGATGAAGCCTGCCGCTTCTTGTTCCGCCTTCTGTGGCAGCCACAAGAAATCTGCCAAAGCCACGTACGGAAAGTAAATCTCCCTCGGAAACTTTTGCCGAACACTCTGTTATCAGTCTGTGATTCACACTTACCTTTTCGTGCTCTATAAGGCTTGCACTCCTGCTTCTGGAAAGGTTTACACAGCCGCCCACAACTGCGTCAAGACGCATGGAGGCTACAACTGTTTTTAATATGGCAAACCTGCCTTCCGGATATTCCATATCACTCATATTCTGAACTGACAGCTTTACACCGTGAGAGCCTATTTTTTTAAGGTTATTAAGTACATATTCACTTATACTGCTGTGTAAAAAGAAAAAACCTGCATCTTCTGTAGCTACAATATCTCCTATTCTATCACGTTCTATGCCAAGCCCCATCAGGCTGCCAAGATAGTCTCTGTGAGTAAAATCCTTTTTAAAGCTACATGTACACTTAACAAGTGTTACAGGAAAGGCGTCAAAGTCCGGCTCCTCCCAATCAGGAAACACACCGAGAATTTTTCTTTCACATGCCTCATTCCCGCCATATAAAAGTGAGTTCCCGTAAATCATACAGTTATCCTGCAGAAGAGCCTGCTCACCACCATCATAAAAACGTGAAAAAACTGCAGAGCCACGTCTTTCGCATAAATTATACAAATCTGCTGCTGCACTTAGAATTATATTATTGTTTTCCATATTTTATTCAAATTTCAAAAAGGGGTATTGCTCGGCGCAACACCCCTAACCATTAATTACAGTTCAAAACCAAGGCTGTTGTTTGTCTTTCTTCTGATTTCGTCACTGTTGATTTTCATGCCACTTGGTGTCGCAATAAAAATACCGCCCGAAACTCTTTTGATGCTTCCGTTTACGCCGTAAACTGCACCAACCATAAAGTCTACAACACGTTCTGCCTCATCAGATTTTTCCATTTCGATAACATCAAAAATAACAGGTCTTTTTGTTTTAAGTACGTCTGCAATTGATACTGCATCATCGTACTTTCTTACCTTAATTATTGTAATGTCGTTCTCAGGAATGTATGTTTCCTGTGGTTCTCTGCGCATAGAAAATCTTGTAAAGCCACGTCTTGACTCTATTGCATCGTCTTCAAATTCAGCTTCTTCATTATAGCCGTCAAATTCATCAAACTCAGGTTCTCCGCCTATAAAATCTTTGATTGAACTAACAATTCCCATTTTTTATTCCTCCACCTAATTTTTTTCGAATCCGTAACTTCTTTCTCCAAAGATAAGACTGCCTACTCTAACCATAGTAGCTCCACATTCGATAGCCGCGGCAAAATCACCGCTCATCCCCATTGAAAGACATTCCATGTAAACATTATCATATGTTTTATCTTTGTTGTCAAGAAATATTTTATTTATGTTTCTAAAAAGTAAGTTTTGCGTAACATTGTCGCAACCTTTAGGAAGTATTGTCATAAGACCTTTGATTTTCACATGGTTAAGGGTTTTGCAATACTCCAGAATTTCCGGAAGTTCTTCGGGTTGTATTCCCGATTTTGATTCTTCACCGGAAATGTTTATCTGGATAAGGCAGTCCATGCTGTCAATGCCATGCTTTTCTGCCTGACGTTCAATTTCGCTGAGCAGCTTGACAGAGTCAACGCTGTGTATCATACTTACCTTATCTATTATATACTTTACCTTATTTGACTGCAGGTGTCCTATCAGGTGCCACCTTACCGGTTTCACATGGTCGTACTTTTCAAGAATTTCCTGTACCTTGTTTTCACCGATATCGGTTACTCCAGCATCTATTGCCTCATTAATAACATCCGGACCGTGAGTTTTTGTTACTGCGACTAGTGTAACATCCTCTTTACTTCTGCCGGAGCACGCGGCACTCCTCGCAATCTGCTCCATTACCTCGTTAAGTCTCTCGCGTATCAAGATATATGCCTACCTTTCACCAAGTACAAATTCGTCAGCATCCTCAAGCTTTCGCTCTGCATCAGGGGCAGTTTTGACTATAACATACTCTGCGTTATCGTCAGTATATATTACCTCACACTCGTAAAACCTTTCAACGTTATTGCGTCTGCCAAGAACTCCCTTTTTATCGTCCTGTGTTCTTATGGCATTAATAGGTATTTTATAACCGGAATAGCTTTTGAATATAAGGTCCATACCGCTTGTACGCATGGAATATGCGCCCTCAACGTACTGTGTACTTTCTATTATAACAACGCTTTTGCCACCGCTTGAGTCCGATATGCTTTGTATTTTACCTGAAACCTCAACTCCCGGAATGCTGTCAAAACGCATATAAACAGAGCTGCCTGTCTTTTTTTCTGCAAGGCGTTCTGTTGCAATTGCACATATAACGTACCATTTGTGGTTGTTTACAACCTTACACACGCTGTCTCCTGACACTACGGTCTGGTTTGAGGTTTTACCGGTTACAGCTTTTATTTTGTTAAAATCCTCAACCGTGTATTCTTTTACCTTTTCAGGAGTAAGAATATGCTCCATACCGTCCAGAACGGTGGAGAATACTCCTGCCTCACGGGCGTATATTTCCTGCTTTGCGCCGCCAATTTTATTTTCTGCCAGCTTTTTCTGCTGTATGAGCATTTCTACGGTTTCTGATGTGGATGCCGTTGAAATTCCGCTTCGAAGGCTTTGTATAGCGTCCTTACATTTGCTTACGCTTTTTATATCGTTACGCACAGCCGCATCAATCATATCCGTTTTATAGCCTTCTATTTTATTCTCAATGTTTGCTTCGTCATCGGACAGGTTGAGTATAAGAGAAGACTCACGGGCATTTTCTATTTTCTTGTCTATGGTATTAAGCTCTTGAAGCACCTCGTCGCTGACCTGACCGTCATATACTGTGGATATGAGCATATCCTTGCCAGCACGCATACCGTCACTAAAATGGTTATACACCGTTCCCGAACGGTCAGCCGAATATACAATCTCATCACGCACAAAAAAGCCTGTGGTATATACAGATTCCTCGTAGGTTCCGTAAGATGCTTTTTGAGTTAAAAGGGGCGAGTTCATATATCTCATCCCATAAAAAAGGAATGTACACAAGACCGCGAGAAATACGGCGATAAAACCTTTTTTCATAGCTGTTAACACATTCCTTTCCGTTATAAAGTATACACTTGCAATTATACACTATTTTCCGACAAATTACAAGTATATTTATCCGATTTGTGAATATTACCAATTATTTATTTGCAGCTTTCAAAAGCTCCTGAAGTTCTTCTTTGGAGAATTTATATTTATTGTCGCAGAACTGACATGAAAGCTCTGCCTCTCCCTGTTCTTCAATAAGAGATGTAAGCTCTTCACGTCCAATAGAAATAAGTGCCTTTTCCATTCTTTCCTTAGAGCATGAGCATTTATAAACAGGAGTAACTTCACTGTTATCCACAAGAAAGCTTAAACCATCTGCAACTGCAAATATTATGTCTTCAGCCGTCATTCCGTCAGCAATCATAGATGTTACGGGAGGCAGGGTGTCAAGGGTTTTCTCTATAAGCTCTGCGTCTTCGTCTGTTGAACCGGGCATCATTTGTATCATAAATCCGCCGGAGGCAATAACAGAATTATCTGTATCCACAAGTACGCCAAGGGCAACAGCTGTTGGTATCTGCTCGCTTTTTGCATAGTACATTGTAATGTCCTCTGCAATTTCGCCTGATACAAGAGGTATCTGGCCTATATAAGGCTCTTTCATACCCATGTCCTTTATAACATTAAGGTATCCCTGTCCAACGGCACCACCTACGTCAAGCTTGCCCTTGGAGTTTAAAGGTCTGTCCACAAAAGGATTTGCAACGTAACCCCGCACTTGTTGTTTATTGTCTGCACAAACTACTATATTTCCAAGAGGCCCGTCACCTTTTACCTGGATAGTAAGGGTGTCGGTATCGTTTTTAAGTCCTGCTGCGGACATGAGAACCCCTGCGCTGAGGGTCCTGCCCAAAGCTGCTGTGGCAACAGGGTAGGTATGGTGTATTTTTTGCGCCTCGTTAACAAGGTCTGTTGTTACAGCCGCAAAAATACGTATACCGCCATCAACTGATGTACCTCTTTTTAAAATGTCTGCCATTTATATTGTACCTCTCATTCTATTTAAGTGTAACTGATACTGTAATATCCTCTTTTAAAATTATGCGCTTGTCTGCCAGCTTCAGCTTTCCGTAATTTTGTCCTGAAGCGAAGCCTGAACAGTCAACCTCCGCCTTTATTTCGCCTGTCACACTTTTTGGAGCATAAGCCACTATGTGTAACGGCTCGGAACTTCCTGTCATTCCGTTTGGAACGTTTTTAAGCTCAGGAACAACAGTCAAACTTTTTTCTTCCAGCTTTTCTACCTTTGCTTTAAGAATTATTTCTGTTTTAGGGATATAAATATCTTCATTTTCTTTTATCTGGAGCTTAATTTCTGTTTCTCCGTTTTCATAATCCTTTTCAGGAATAGTAAGGGTTACGTGTTCCGGCACATCTGTGCCCTCCAAAACGCCTATATCCAGATTTGACACACTTATATCTTTATCTGAATACTCAAAGGAGTACAAGGTTTTAAGAGAGTCGGGAACTTCTACCTTGCACGGAATGTTTTTTCTTTCATACACGGTATTAGTTACAGGCATTGTACTGTTGC
Organism: uncultured Lachnospiraceae bacterium; assembly: GCA_964632665.1. GTDB lineage: Bacteria > Bacillota > Clostridia > UBA1381 > UBA1381 > RGIG9115. Next base: position 5,527 of record CAZWCO010000057.1, read on the forward strand.
TGCAGAATATGGACGTATCCTCAGGCAAAACATTCCCCGAAGCATCTACGGGCCTTAGTGAATAGATAAATTTTCCGCTTTCTGTTATATCATTAACATTTACGCTGACAAGTGCTTTTTTTACTGTTTCAACATCAGCACGTGAGCCTGTTATTTTAACTTCTTTAAGCTCAGGCTCGGACTGTATTATTGTTTCTTTATTTTTTCTTCTTGACTCGCCTAGCTGTTCTACAACCACAGGCACGGTTTTTTCATAGCTGTGCTCTATGGACAGCTCCACACCGGAGAATCTTTGCTTTTCAAGTGACAAATAATCCGGAAGAGTTACCGTTGGAGTGACGGTAATCCTGCCTTCTTTATCAACAGCAGACAGGTCTATCTCCACTCTTATTCTGTCCATTCCTGACAGAAGGTCAGTTCTTGTGCCCTTTACCTTTATGGAAAATTGAGGAATTTTGTCCTTGTCCACAACAACAAAGCCACGTTCTCTCAAGTACCCCTCCCCGACAAAACGCACGGGCACATCACTCATTGATACATTTATACGTGGATTTACCACGTTTACAATAAGAAACCATACTACTATTGCAATTATGACAGAAGAAATTACTCTTTTTATTTGTTGAAAGCTTTTTCCGCTTTCTATATTTTCCTGCTTGATTTGGTTTTTATCATTCATTTGTGCCGCCTCCTTTTCTGAATTTAAGGAAACTTAACAGCTTACTGCTGCCCTCCACATCAAAAAATCTTTCAAGGGCACGTTTTAACGGCTCTTTTGATACGTTTCTTGTAAGAGCGCCGCCTAAAGCAAGTGAAACCTTACCTGTTTCTTCGCTGACTACTATAATGAGTGCGTCAGAAACCTCTGATATGCCAAGTGCTGCACGGTGTCTTGTTCCTATTTCTGATGACAGATTGTCATTGGAGCTTAGAGGAAGAAGACAGCCTGCACTATGTATGCGTCCGTTTCTGATTATAACAGCACCGTCATGTAAAGGGCTGTTTTTGAAGAATATATTCTGGATAAGCTCTTTACTTATCTCTGCATCTATCTTAGTACCTTTTTTTGTATGGTCGCCAAGCTTTGTTTCACGTTCAACCACAATAAGTGCACCTATTTTGTTACGGGACATTTCCATAACAGCCTCTACCATCTCGTCAAAGACTGCGTTTTCGTGAGAGTCGATGCTGTCCTGGTCATTTGTTGCGTAGTCAATAAGCTTTCCTACCTTTGAACGTCCTAGCTTTTCGAGAAGGCTGCGAAGCTCCGGCTGAAACAAAACCACAAGCGCGAACACGCCAACCTGGACGATGGCGTTGAGTACATAGTTTATAATTGTAAGGTGCGCCCAATCGCTGACTACAAGAATTACAAAAACAACAAGGATACCCTTTACAAGCTGCATACCTCTTGTTTCCTGGAGCCAGATTATCATATAGTATATAAGTATTGCAGTTATTGCAATATCAATAAAGTCACTTATTTGTATAAGCTTCAGGTATGAAAAGACATACTGTATTGCACTTTCCATTAAAACAAACCTCCGTCCTCAAAACATACATATACACTTTTATTATACCTTGGATTGAGTTTTGTGTCAAGTGGAACATAGCAAACGGAGAAAAATAATTTCCCTTAAAGGTCTTGACAAAAAGATATGTTTGGTATATAATATTGCTGTTGAACTTTAACGCCGATGTGGTGGAATTGGCAGACGCGCGGGACTCAAAATCCCGTGGTAGCGATACCGTGTGGGTTCGACC
>CAZWCO010000058.1:0-7255 GCA_964632665.1 uncultured Lachnospiraceae bacterium
TCCGTTATGGACTACTGCAAAACGTCCTGAATTTGACACATGTGGATGTGAATTTACATCCGATGGCTCACCGTGTGTTGCCCATCTTGTATGGCCTATTCCTATTGATCCCGGAACATTTTCTCCCCCATTGGTCATTTCCGAAAGTATTGAAAGTCTCCCACGTGACTTTTTTACATTTATTTGTCCGTCACCTGAAAAAACTGCAATTCCTGCCGAATCATAACCTCTGTATTCAAGCTTTGAAAGACCATCAAGCAGTACAGGCGCCGCCTGTCTGTTTCCTGTATAACCTATTATTCCGCACATTTATGATACATTCCTTTCATGTTTGTTTTAGGGTATAGCTGATTTCAAACATTTTATTATCACAGTAATATATTCTAATATTATTCTACCCAAAAATCAAGTGAATTTTTTAAAACATCAAAAAAAAATAAACCCTGGCAAAACTTATGTTCTGCTAGGGTTTACAAACTATGTCACTTTCTTAATTTGTATAATTTCGGACAGTATTCAATATTATACATTGAAAAACTTCTGTGCAATTCTTACATCGTCCATGGCATCTTTTCCGTAGAAATCTGCACCGATTTCCTTTGCATAGTCTTCTGTCATAACTGCTCCTCCAACCATGACACGCACCTGGGGGCATTCTTTTTTAAGAAGCTTTATTGTTTCTGCCATTGAGGGAACTGTTGTTGTCATAAGAGCACTAAGTCCTACAAGCCTTGCACCATGCTCCTTTACCGCTTCTCTAACCGCTTCGGGTGCCACGTCTTTTCCAAGGTCTATACATTCAAACTGATAATTTTCAAGAAGTACCTTTACAATATTTTTTCCTATATCGTGGATATCTCCCTTTACTGTGGCAAGAATAATTTTGTTTCCGCCTTTGCCAACCCCCTCTTTTTTAATAAGGGGAGTAAGCACGTCAAATGCCGCCTTTGCCGCCTCTGCACTCATTAGAAGCTGGGGAAGAAAAATGCTTCCCTCCTCAAAGCCTTTTCCTACCTTGTCAAGAGCAGGAACTATTTCCTTTGCAATAATTTCGAGAACATCCATCTCCTTTGAAAGTACATCTGCACTTTTTTCAGCGTCCTTGTCCATGCCCTTTATTATAAGCTCTCCAAGGGACATTCCCGAAGTTTCCCGAGGCGCAGCTGTCTTTTCTCCTGCATGCCTTTTTATGTAGTTTTCAAAGTTTTCGTCCATGCCCTTTACTGCGCAGTATGCGTCATATGCCGCCATCATATCCTCTGAACAAGGGTTTATTATTCCGCAGGAAAGACCTTTTTCAAGGGCAAGAGTATAGAAGGATGAGTTTATTATTTTTCTGTTTGGAAGTCCAAAGGAAACATTGGACACTCCAAGAACTGTATTTACACCAAGCTCCTGTTTTATCAGCTCTAAAGATGAAAGGGTAACCTGCGCCGCGTCCTTACCGGCACTTACAGGAAGTGTGAGCGGGTCTATTATAATATCTCTTTTTTCTATTCCAAAGCCCTCAGCACGTTCAATAATCCTCCTTGCGATTTCAAGGCGTCCCTCCGGCGTTTCAGGAATTCCCTCCTCATCAAGAGTAAGAGCAACCACTACACCGCCGTACTTTTTTACAAGAGGAAATACAGCCGCCATACTCTCCTCTTTTCCGTTTACGGAGTTTATTAAGGGCTTTCCGTTATAAATTCGAAGTGCCCTCTCCATTGCAACAGGGTCAGAGGTGTCTATCTGGAGCGGCAGGGAAGTAATTCTTTGTATTCCAAGAACAGTTTCCTCAAGGACCTTTGGCTCGTCAATTTCAGGAAGTCCCACATTAACATCAAGTATGTGCGCTCCTGCCTCTTCCTGCTTTGCCGCCTCTCTGAGAGCGTAATTTCCGTCTCCGGATTTTAGTGCCTCTTTAAAAAGCTTTTTACCTGTCGGGTTAATTCTCTCTCCAATTATAACAGGCACCTGCCCAATTTCAACCCTTTGGGCATAAGAGGTTACAACTGTTTTATTAAAAGGAGAAGCCGCCTTTGGAGATGTATCTCCTACCATCTCTGCCAGAGCCTTTATATGCTCCGGAGTTGTGCCGCAGCAGCCGCCTGCAACAGCCGCATATTCCCGTACCTCTTTCATTGCCTGTGCAAATTTTTCGGGTGTTACATCAAAGTAGGTTTTCCCGTCCTTTGTTTTTGGAAGTCCTGCATTTGGATTTACAATAAGGGGCAGGGAGCATGCCTTTCTCATGCGCTTAAGGATAGGCATCATTGCCTCGGGGCCCATGCCGCAGTTCATGCCGATTGCATCTGCACCAAGAGCCTCAACTGTTGCCGCCGCTGTTTCCACGTCTGCGCCTGTAAGGAGCTTTCCTTTCTCGTCAAAAACCATTGTACAAAATACAGGCAAACTGCTGTTTTCCTTTACCGCAAGTATTGCCGCCTTTATCTCGTACAGGTCGCTCATGGTTTCTATTATAATTCCGTCTGCGCCGGCGTCTGCTCCTGCTCTTACAGCTTCCGCAAACACGTCTACAGCCTCGTTAAAATCAAGGTCGCCCATTGGCTTTAAAAGTCTGCCTGTGGGGCCAATGTCAAGAAACGCAAAGACGTCGCCTCTGCCACTTTCTGAAATTGCTTCCTTTGCAAGCCTTACACCTGCTGCTGCAAGCTGTGAAGTGTCCTTGCCATACTCCGCCATTTTTATGGGATTTGTTCCAAAGGTATTTGTGGTTATAATATTACATCCTGCGTCTATATATTTCCTGTGCACGGCCTTTACCTTTTCAGGCTCCTGAACTGTCCACAAATCCGGCGCACAGCCGTAGGGCAGTCCCATATCCTGAAGCATGGTACCCATGGCGCCGTCAGCTATAAGAATTTTTTTATTAAGTAATTCCAAAACCTTACTCATATCTTCGTCAGTCCTTTGCTTTCATTTAAGTAAAATGAATAAATAAATACTTCCTTTACTTCCTTTTTAAGAAGCCTTTTAATTGCCTCCATATACCATTTAAGCTGAACAGAATACTTTTCAAAAAGCTCGTCCATGCTCAGGCATTTGTCTGTTTTATAGTCCACAAGAACAATTTGTCCGTCCTCCTCAAAGTACATGTCAATAACCCCCTGAAGAAGCATTGTTTCCCCTTCGATTTCCTGTCCCTGAAAGTCTGTTGCAGGGATTTTGATTTCAAATGGGGTTTCTCTTTTAATGTTACTCTTTAAAGCACGCTTACCAAGTGGACTTTCAAAAAAGCCCTGTACCTTTTGGACGATTGTTTTATTCTCCTCGCCTGTAATTCTCATAACCTCATCAGGTATACTTTTGGTTATATCTATTTTTTCCATTACTCTGTGCACCAGAGTTCCAAACTCTGCACCGCCCTTTTGCTCTGTGTTCATAAATGATGGAAGCTTTTGAAGCTTTGAGGAAAATCCCCCATGGCCTTTAAGGTCGGATACAGAGGTTTTTGTCCGCGCTACCACAGGCTTTTTAACGGCGCTGTACTTGTCAAGGAGAGTATTTATACTGTCACGTATACTGTCAGGGTCTACATCTGCCTTTTCTGCCTGTATTTCAGGAACGGCAGGGCAAACGGTACCCGCCTCATACTCGTGATATGTCCACAGAGGATTTTTACTTTCCTTTATAACAGGGGCAATAATTTTTATATAGCTTGAAGCGTTTTCTATTTCCGTCTCTGTCATTTTTTTGTCTGTAAATTCAAATGCACCTGTTTTCTTAGAAGCAGGCACTACCGCCGTTACTATAAGCTTTTCCTTTGCACGTGTAAGCGCCACATACAGCTTTCTAAGCTGCTCCGATATATTTTCGCTTTTTTTACGGCTTGCAATAACAGTTTTATTAACAGTTGGCAGACTATACCCGCCTTTTATATTTATGCTGTCAAGACCAAAGCCCAAATCCTTATGGATAAGAAGCTTTTTCCCAAAGCTGTCCCCCATAAACCTTGTGCCCATGCCGCACACAAACACAACAGGGAACTCAAGGCCTTTACTTTTATGAATAGTCATAACGGGCACACCAAAGCCGCCTGTATTTGCACAGCCAATCCCTTCTGACTCCTCCATACGTGACATATACTGCTCAAAGTCAAAAAGTGTTGCAATGCCGCCCTCGGAAAGAGTCCTTGCCCTTTCCATATAAAGCCGCAGGTTTGCAAGGGCACTTTCTCCCCCATACAAAATGCCGCACATGTCGTATAAGGAGCAGTCTGTCATAAGACGCCAGATAAGTCTGTCTGCGCTCATGTACTCGGATTTTTTGCGCCAGTCTTTTATTTCTTCTGCAAAGGTGTGACACTTTTCTCCAAGGCTGTCCTTTTCCTGTGCCTTTTTGTTCACGCACTCCCAGTATGCACCCGTGCCACAAAGTCGTATGCTGGCAAGCTCCTCGTCTGTAAACCGGTACACAGGAGAGCGCATAACGGACACAAGAGAAACATCGTTTAAAGGATTGTTTACCGTCTTTACAAGCTCTGTTATAAGACGTATTTCTGTCTTTTCAAAAAATCCGTTATCCTCTGAATATGCACTTATTCCATACCTGCCAAGAGCGCTTATGTATGCGGCGCTATGGCATTTTACGGAGCTCATGAGAATAACAAAATCACTCTCACGTACAGGTCTTGTGCTTCCGTTTTCTGTAACCTGCCAGCCAGAGTCAAGCATCTCTCTTATTTTTGATGCAACAAGCTCTGCCTCTGTTTCCTCATCGGAAAGAAGTATTTCCTCTCCGTCACCGCCGCCCTCTATAACATGAAGCTCCGAGGAATAATCGTTTCCGGAACATTCCTTTATAAATGCCTCGTTACCAAAGTGGAGCGCCTGCTCGTCTGTGTAGTCCACCTCACCCACACGGTAGGTCATAATCTTTGAAAAGAGAAGATTTATACTGTCAAGAACGCTTTTCCGGCTTCTGAAATTTTTTGAAAGAACTATACGGCTTCCGTGGTCGGGATTATGCATATAGTCCTCGTCACGCTCCCTGAAAATAAGGGGGTCGCTGTTTCTGAACCGGTATATGCTTTGCTTCATATCACCTACTACAAAGCGATTTGTGCCGTTTGAGATAAGTGTAAAAATTTCTTCCTGAAGCGAGTTTGTATCCTGATACTCGTCCATAAGGATTTCTGCATATTTATTTTTAAATAATTCTCTTATATCCTCTCTCCCGCGCAAAAGCTCCAAGGTCATATGCTCCAGGTCATTAAAGGAAAACCTACCAAGCTTTCTTTTTTTCTCAAGAATAAACTCCGAAAATCCCTGTACAAGTCTTGAAATTGCCAGAGCGTGAGGGTAAAGGCTTTCCCTGTACTCTCTGTCAAGCTCTGCGGAGGGCACCTGTGCAGAGGCTGCAAGCTTTCGCACTTCACTAAGGCATGCATCTCTAAGGTCTATATATTTTTTGCAAAGCTCCGCCTCACTTTTCTTAAGCCCTGTTTTGTTTATGTTTTCAAAGCAGGTTTTTGCTATATAGTCCCAATCAGGGTTTGCTTGGGATAAAATTTCCGCATCCCTTTTCATAGCCTCATAAAGCTTCACCGTTTTTGAATCCGGCACAAGCTCTGCTTCTGCCTCAAAGGCAGAAAGAAGTGTTTTTATAAGAGCGCATGCTTCTTTTGCGGCTTTTTTGTATTCATTTTCAACAGCCGCACAAAATCTGCCACCGGAAAACCTTTCATAATCTGCCGCATGCTCAAAAAGCCAGCTGTCCGGGTCAGGAACAGACCTTGTAAACTCGTACACCTCAAGAAGAAGACTCATTACCTCCCTGTCATCATAGCCACGGGAATAAAGCCCTGTAAGGCGTAAAAAGTCCTCGTTTCCTTCATCATAAAGAATGTCAAGGTACTCGTTCATTGACTCATTCTCAAAAATTTTACTCTCTGCCGGGTCTGCAATCTTGAACCTTGGGTCAATACCAAGAATATGAAAGTTCTGCTTAACCGTTCTCATACAAAAGGAATCTATTGTTGAAATTTCCGCAAAGGGCAGCTTTTTGAGCTGTTTACGAAGTATAGCCTTCTTTTCCTTATCCTTTTCCTTATTAAAAGCGCTTGTGAGAGATTTTTTCATTCTCTCCTGCATTTCCCTTGCAGCATCTCGTGCAAAGGTAACAACAAGAAGTCTTTCAACAGGCACAAAACATCCGTCACCGTCCGGTATTAACATTCTTGTTATTCTCTCAACCAGCACAGCCGTTTTCCCTGACCCTGCCGCAGCGTTTACAAGAAGATTTGGCTTTGTGGTTATGGCTTTTAACTGTTCATCTGTCCACCGGGTCATAGCTGTGCCTCCTTTTCTATTTCCTTAAGGGCAGCTCTCCCCTTTGAGCCGTCATTTACTGTGTCATTTTCATGCCTGTCATACATGCAGATTGATTTAAAATCACAGAATCTACAGGAGTCCTGTTTTCCGTGCACATAAGGATACGCTCTTACATCTCCCCCACGGATACTGCTTCCTGCCTGTGATACAAGGTCCTTTACCTCTCTGCATACGGCTTTTAATGCATCAGGCGATGAAACACGGGATTTTGAGCTGTAAATGTCGCCTTTTTTTAGTGTAAGGGGTAAAAATTCGCTTTCCTTATCCTCCAAAAGCCGCTCATCCATAAGAGCACCTGTTTTTACCTCATACTCCGTGTCCCTGTCCTCAATTACAATTCCGCTTAGCTTGTACTGCTTTTTAATTTCTTTTTGTATTTCGTCAGGGCTTGTACATTTTGCAATTTTCTTTTTAAGGCTGTTATAGAAAAAGCCTCTTACATCTGCACCGCCGCCGTAAAGCTTTTCTGCCGCCATGGCATAAATTATAAGCTGCAAATCAACACCGTTCAGAGCGTCTGCAAAATCAAATTCCTTTTCGCCTGTTTTATAGTCAACCACACGAAGATGTACCCTGTCTCCGTCCTCGTAAATGTCAAGCCTGTCAATTATACCACGAAAGCTTGTGTTTTCGTCTATCCGATAATCATCAAAATTTATTTCATTTCCGTATATAGAATACTTTCCCCTTACAAACATAAGGTTTATAAGCTCTGCCGCCTTTAGTACGGTGCTCTCCACACGGTCAAGAACGCTTTCCAGCTTTTTACTTCCATCAGGGTTGGACTTTTCTCTTATGTCCTTCATTAAAGACCTTACAATTTTTTCTCTATCCAAGTCCGTAAGACTTTTCCAGTCACTTTCCCTTTCAACCTGCTGACAGAAAAGTGCAAGAGCGTGATGTACAACGCTTCCCGTGTC
>CAZWCO010000059.1:0-7239 GCA_964632665.1 uncultured Lachnospiraceae bacterium
TGATTTTGCAGAATTTCAAGCTTTGGAACAGATACCTATGTCTATGCAGGATTGGGTAGAGGCACTTGACAATCAGATAATTTCAAACAAAAGAAAATTACTTGAAGGAAAAGGAAACATATCACATAAGCAGGCAATAGAAAAAGCAGAAAAAGAATTTGAAATTTATCGCGAAAGAGAAATGAGACAGTTAGAAAGCGATTTTGACAAAGCGGTTAAAATGTTGACTCAAAATTTAGAGGATAAATAGTTTTCAATCAGACTAAATACAAGAGATTTTTACTTGTGCCAAATTTAAAAATTTAATACATTAGTTTGCCGATTTTAAATATTTACATATCGGGCAGGAAAATCTAACATTCCTGCGGGTTTTGATGTATAATGTTCGAGGGAAATAGTGAAAATTTAAGGGAAAATTAGTAGGTCCTATTATTCACTGTTCTCCTGACTTGACACGAGCAAGAATTGTGTCGAATATTTGGACAATATACCTACGGTTAGTGAAGGCGACAATTTACTTGTTTCCTATGCACCATATGCAGAAGATTCAAAAGTAGTAACACTTGACGAAGAGAGCGAACTTGTAATTGAAGAAAATATACCGGTTATGGATGGTGCAACAGCTCTCTATCCAATCTATTCTAGCTTTGCAAAAGCGGTATATCCAAAAGAATTGATTGATGACATTGTTACCAAGAATAGAAATGTAACACAAATAAAAGAAAATGATTATTTAAAATGCAAAACTACAGTAGAAGCATATTATAACATTGTTACTGGCGATGCTGATATTATTTTTGCCGCTTTGCCGTCGGACGAGCAAAAACAGTTTGCTAAAGAAAATGGAGTAGAGCTGGTCTATACACCTATTGGCAAGGAAGCTTTTGTGTTTTTCGTAAATTCAAAAAATCCAATAAATAATATTACCATTGAAGAAATTCAAAAAGTGTATTCGGGTGAGATAACACAGTGGGGGAAATTGGGTGTAAGAGGATTTGGAAAGATAAAGGCGTTTCAAAGAGATAAAGGCAGCGGAAGTCAATCAACACTTGAAAAATTAATGGCAGGACAAAATTTGATGACACCGCCAAAGGAAGATGTAATTGACGGAATGGGTGGAATTATTAAACAGACTGCTGATTATAAAAATTTTAAAAACGCTATAGGATACTCGTTTAGGTTTTATTCAACCGAAATGGTAAAAAATAATAAAATCAAGTTATTAAGTGTAAATGGAGTTTATCCCAATCTTGAAAACATTGAAAATAGTACGTATCCGATTGCTTCATATTTTTACGCAGTTACCAGAAGTGATGCGGATGAAAACGTCTTGAAATTGCTTGAATGGATTAAAGGCGAACAAGGACAGAAAATTATAGAAATGTCGGGATATACACCTCTTGAAAAATGAAAAACAAATACATACCTGTGGGAAATCTCTGAAAATGTAATTTCAACATTGGAATGGGATAATTCTTTCGAAGATAAGCAAAGCGTAACTTCGTTTGTTATTAAGTGCTTAAATGATAAGGAGTAGTATCCAAAAATATCGAGCAATTGAAGGTTGCATCTAAACATTATGTCCCTTATATAATGATTTAAACACAGAAAGAGGAGAGGTGATCTAATGGATTTTACTAAGCTTAAAAATTGTATGGACGAGCTTGTTCAAAAATATAATACACCCGGTGTGGATTGTATGGTTTATAAAGACCATGAGATTGTTTTCAGATACTTTACGGGTATGAGTGATATTGAGAACAATAAAAAAATGAATGGTAAGGAATTATACTTTATATTTTCCATGACAAAAATGATTACCTGCACAGCGGCACTGCAGCTTTTTGAACAGGGTAAATATATGATGAGTGATCCTGTTTCAAAGTATTTACCTGAATTTGAAAAAATGAGCATATCATCCGATGAACTGAAGTCAGATGAGGCTGCAAAAATTACAACCGGTGGAGGCGTAGGTCAAGGCACAGAAGCCAATCATTCCGGATATGCAAAAAATCCAATCACAATTAAAGATTTATTTACAATGGGTGCAGGTCTTGACTATGCACTAAGTGATGAGCCTATAACTAATGCACTCAATGAAGGAAAAAAGAGTACAAGGGAGCTTGTTGGTGCAATGTCAGAAAAAGTTCTGGGATTTGAGCCGGGAACGAGATTCAGATACAGTCTTTGTCATGATGTGCTTGGTGCATTAATTGAAGTATGGTCAGGTGAAAAATTGGGCGAATATGCAAAAAGAAATATTTTTGACCCCCTTGGTATGAAAAACACTTTCTTTGGAGTTCCAAAAGATGAAACCCGGCTTGCAAGGATGGCTGCAAGATATACTTATGACGAAAATAGAAAACCCAAAAGATTACCTTTGGAGTGTGTGTATATTCTTTCAGAAGAATATGAAAGCGGTGGGGCGGGCCTTACATCATGCACGGAAGATTATGCTGTATTTCTTGATGCACTTTCCTGTGGCGGAACAGGCAAGAACGGCAGGAGAATTTTGTCTTCAAAAACAGTTGAGCTTATGGGTACAAACCATCTGAAAGGAAAGCAAAGTGAGGATTTTTATCAGTTAAGACCGGGATATGGGTATGGACTTGGAGTCCGCACCCATGTAGATAAAGAGGCAAGCGGCTCACTCAGTCCAATCGGAGAATTTGGTTGGGATGGTGCTGCCGGTGCATTTTCCATGGTAGACACTAAAAATAAAATTTCACTTACATATTTTCAGCATATTCATAATTGGGATATTAAAATCCAGACAGAGATAAAGAACGCTTTATATAGCTGTATCTGAACATAATTACCGGGATGTGAAAGCATGAATATTACAGAATTTATAAAATCAAGACGCACTATAAGAAAGTTCCGGCAAAAACCCCTGACTTGTGAGCAGCTGGAAGCTTATATTGATGCAGGAAGAGTGGCGCCGTCAGCGGCAAACCTTCAACCTATAAAATACATTGCTGTGCAAAGCACCACTATGGTTAAAAAACTATTTCCTTTGCTTAAGTGGGCGGGTTATCTTGAGGGATATACACCCAAAGAGGACGAGAGGCCTACGGCGTACATTGTTGTGTGTGTTGATAAAAATATATGCTCTAACATGGCAGAGCTTGATGTTGGAGCAGCGGTAGAAAATATAATTCTTGCGGCTCTTGCGGATAATGTGGGGGCATGCTGGATAGGCTCGGTTGACAGGCAAAAAACTGCTGAGCTTCTGGAAATACAAGAAGCTCTTTCCGTTTCATGTGTGGTGGCACTTGGATACCCAAAGGAAAGCCCCGTGGAAGTGGAGGTTAAGGACGGTATAAAGTATTATCTTGACAAAGGTACCCTTTGTGTACCAAAGCGTAGTATAGATGAGGTTCTGCTTAAGACCGTATAATAAAATTTATTAGTACAGAAAGGAGATAAACATTATTATGTTTACAAGAAAAACTTTTACAAATCATTATGAGGGTGCTATGGAGCCATTTAAAATTGCCGGCAATGTTTACTTTGTCGGAACTTTCCCAGCATCATCCCATCTTATAGATACGGGTGACGGCTTGATTTTGATAGACACAGGGTACAGCGACACCTTGTTCCTCTTAATAAACTCAATTTATAAGCTTGGATTTTCTCCTTACAATATCAAGTACATAATTCATACACACTGGCACGGTGACCACACAGAAGCAACAGCGGCCCTTGTGCATCTGACAGGGGCAAAGACCTTTATAGGTGAAAAAGACTATGAAAAAGTAAAACCATATTTCGAGCCGGATGTTTTGTTAAAGGACGGAGACGCAGTAAAGCTTGGCAACACAGAGATTGAAGTTGTGGAAACTCCCGGCCATACAGAGGGTACTATTTCCTTGTTCTTTAACACAGAAGAAAACGGAGTGGAGTATCGTGTTGGAACCTTTGGGGGCGCAGGTGCAAACACCCTTGTTCCGGAAAGATTTGACTATCCCGGCTGCAGAGAGGGTTACAGGAGCTCTCTTAACAGGTTGAGAAAAGAAAAGGTTGATATTTTTATTGGTAACCACGTGTGGAACAATGATACGGAGCCTAAAAGTGAAATTTTGAGAACAACAGGTGAAAACCGGTTTATTGACGGTGATATATGGTGTGAGTTTCTTGATTTTTGCGAAAAGCGTCTTGATGAAATTATAGCAAAGGAAAATTAAGTTTATACATGGAGGGTAATTATGAACAGACAAGAACTATTAAAACGAATTGGCTCAGTTGAGCAGGTGGGAGGTATAAGAGAGTTTACCTTTAACAGTGGAAAGGCACGTGGCGTCCGCGCAATTGAAATTAATACAGGCAAGGTACGCTTTAATGTTTTGCCGGACAGATGTATGGATATTGCACAGGCTTATTACAAAGAGCATGCTGTTGCCTGGTATTCAAAAACAGGAATAACTGCACCTGCATTTTACGAAAATGAAGGAAAGAACTGGCTCAGAGGCTTTTACGGCGGACTTATAACTACATGCGGTCTTAGAAACATCGGCGGTCCTGTTGACGAGTTTGGACTTCACGGAAGAATAGCCAACACTCCGGCAGAAAAGGTATCTGTTTTTGCAGACTGGGTTGGGGATGAATACATAATGAGAGTTTCAGGCGAAATGCGTGAAAGCTGTGTGTTTGGTGAAAATCTTGTGCTTAAGCGTACAATCACAGCAAAGCTTTTTGCAGAGGAATTTACTGTAGAGGATACAATTGTAAATGAGGGCTTTAAAACAGAGAACGTTGCCCTTTGCTATCATTGTAACTACGGCTACCCACTTGTAAGAGAGGGCGCGAAAATGGTGAATGTTCCTGCAGAGGTTGCGGATATTCATGAGCCTATTCATGGAAAAGAGGAAGAATGTATCGATGTTGAACATTCAGGCGATGTTGCAACAGCAGGAATTGAAAACGGAGAAATAGGTGCATATATAACTTACGAAAGAAAAACACTTCCTGATTTTCTTGTTTGGAAAATGCTTGGAGAAAGCGAATATGTCGTAGGCTTGGAGCCGAGAACAACCTCTTATGGCGGTGCAAATATTGGAAAAAATGACAAATATGTTAAGCTTGGTGCCTTTGAGGAATATAAAACAAAGCTCAAATTCTCATTTAAAACTCTATAATCAAAAAAGCCGCAATTTTTGCGGCTTTTTGCTATTAGAAGCTGTCATAAACAACAACCTCATCAACAGGACGGAATTTTGAGTGCATTTCAATAGGAGCAGCGTCCTTATGAGGATAACCCATTACAAGAAGTGCAACCGGTTCAACGTTTTCAGGGATATTAAAGGCTTCAACCATAGCCTTTGGGTCAAAATGCATTACCCAGCATGTGCCTACTCCTATATTTGCTGCTTCAAGCATCATATGAGTTGTAACTATTACTGCGTCAACAGGTGCAGATATTGCACCGTCATAAGGTCTTTTCCATGTTTCCTCTTTGTTGTAGCAGATAAGCATTGCGCAGGGTGCGTCAAAATGACACTTGGTGCATTTTTTAAGCTTTTCTATGGACTCGTCTGTGTTTAGTACAAGTATTCTTTGTGGCTGATTATTACAGCCTGTTGGTGCTACGTGTCCTGCGTGAAGTATTTTGGAAATAACTTCTTCTTCAAGATGCTTTTGCTCAAATTTCCTTACTGAATATCTTTCACAAATAAGCTTTTCAAATTCCATAATATTCTCTCCTTTTGGTCTTTGTTATATTATTCTACCATAACAAAGACCAATTGTCTACAAATTCATATCATATTATTTGGGTTTAATATTTTGTCTGTTTCTTCCTCACTCATTATGTTTTCTGCAATAACCAAATCTCGTATATTTTTGTTATCCTTAAGTGCTTTTTTAGCAAGTGAAGCTGCCTTTGTATATCCGATATAAGGGCAAAGGGCAGTAACTGTACCAACACTTCTGTCAAGATTTGTCTTACATTGGTTTGAATTTACGGCTATATCACGTATACAATCGTTTATAAATATTTTTATTCCGCTACGGAGAGTATCAAGAGATTCAAACAAGCAACGAAAAATAATGGGCTCAAAAGCATTAAGCTCAAGCTGACCTGCTTCGGCTGCGTATGTGATAGTTGTATCATTGCCTATTACGTTAAAAGAAATCTGATTCATAACCTCCGGGATAACAGGGTTTACTTTGCCCGGCATAATGGACGATCCGTTTTGTTTTGGTGCAAGATAGATTTCAGAAAACCCTGCCCTAGGTCCTGAAGACATAAGTCTTAAGTCGTTAGAAATTTTGGAAAGAGTCGCCGCGCATGACTTTATAATGCCTGATACATAAACAAAGGAGTCGAGGTTTTGTGTTGCGTCAACTAAATCCTCCGCCTGAGTAAGATTGAGACCTGTAACCTTTGCAAGATTAGGTACAATATTTTGTATATATTGGTCATCTGCATTAATTCCTGTGCCTACTGCAGTTCCGCCCATGTTAAGCTTTGACATTTCGAGAGTTGCAAGCTCAAAACGTTTTTTATCACGAAGAATTGCGGAGGCGTATGCATTAAACACCTGACCAAAGCTGATGGGCACAGCGTCCTGCATTTCTGTCCTGCCCATTTTAATTATATCTACAAAGTCACATGCCTTTTCCAAAAGTGTGTTATAAAGAATGTCAAGCTGTGTGTTTGTCTTATTAAGAAGCCTTATAGTGGCAATTTTGCCGGCGCTTGGATAAGCATCGTTTGTTGATTGTCCGCAGTTTACATGATCATTGGGGTGGACAATGGTGTAATCACCCTTTTGACCGCCTAGAATTTCTATGGCTCTGTTTGCAACAACCTCGTTTGCATTCATATTAAGTGATGTTCCTGCACCGCCCTGAATAGAGTCCACAATAAAATTGTCAAGCAATTTACCATCAAGGATTTCTTCGCATGCCTTTATTATTGCGTTTGATATTTTTTCGTCAATAACTCCTGCCTCTTTATTCGTTATTGCTGCTGCCATTTTAATTTCAATAATACTTTTTATTATTTCCGGATGAACTTTAGTACCTGTTATTTTAAAGTTTTCTGCCGCTCTGAGCGACTGAACTCCGTAATATGCATCAGCAGGTACTTGTTTTTTTCCAAGTGAGTCAAATTCTTCTCTAAAATTATCCATGTGTATTACCTCTCTAATTTTTCGTTCAGTATTGATTATACATAAAAGTTGTGATATAATCAAATACATATAATAATATAAATGTCATAGCTTTAGAGTTATA
>CAZWCO010000060.1:0-7212 GCA_964632665.1 uncultured Lachnospiraceae bacterium
CAATGAAGGCTAAGTTGGAAGAAGCAGGTGCTAAGGTAGAGTTGAAATAATTCTCCGGAGCTATTAAGGAGAGTGTTTGTCCATGATGGTAGATCTTACAGGTGTACTAAAGGAGACAGGAAACAAAATTGACCTTTCAGGCAATATTGATTTGGACGATGTAAAATATCTTGGTGAAGATTTTCGTTTTGTTGGCACTCCCAAAATAAATGGAAGTATATTCAACAACGGAAAATCCCTGGTGCTGAGAGCAACAGTTGACCTGTGCCTTGGCGTCAAGTGCGCAAGATGCATGCAGGACCTGGAAGAAAATTTCAGCTTTGAGCTTGAAGAGGCGCTTGTTCGTGAGGAGGAGGTTTCCGACCCGGACGGTGACCAGATAGTTTTTTCAGGCTCCGAAATTGACCTTACAGATATTGTCCAGACAGGATTTTTTATGAATGTCCCCGGCAAGTTCCTATGCAGTGAAAGCTGCAAGGGCTTATGCCCCGATTGCGGAGCAAATCTTAACCACCAGTCCTGCACATGTAAGGACGAGGTTATAGACCCGCGATGGGAGTCACTAAAAAAAATAATGGACAGCAATGAAGACTGACCTTTAAATTTTAGGAGGTGTAGTAAATGGCTGTACCTAAGGGTAAAGTTTCAAAAGCAAGACGTGATAAGAGACGCGCTAACTGGAAGCTTGAAGTTCCCGGAATGGTTGAGTGTCCAAAGTGTCACGAATTTAAAATGCCTCACAGAGTATGTAAGGCTTGCGGCTACTACAACGGTAAGGAAGTTATCAAGGTAGACGAGGCTGCAAAATAATTTAAATTATAAAAGGCTGTTGCTAAGGCAACAGCCTAATTTTTTTCTGTTTTATTACAGTTTAGTAAAACTATTGAATTTTTTTTTGGTTTATGCTATGATACTTATAAATAAGAGCAAGGGATTTTTTGCCGCTGTGGCATAAAATTGCATTACAAGGGAAAACATTATATAGTCCTGTGCTCTTATAAAATTTTTGTAATGCAATGTGCGGTGGCAGATAAAAACAACTTTCCTACAACATATAAATTTTACACTAAATAATGGAGGCATATCATATGATTTATGAAAAGTTTGTTAAAATGCTGGCAGAATATACTGACATGACAGCAGAAGAGATAAAAAAAGACAGTACCTTTGAGGAGCTGGAGCTTGACATTAGTGATCTGGTAGAGCTTGTAATGGCAATAGAGGACGAATTTGACGTGTCAATAGAGTCGGCTGACGACTTTAGAACAATCGGAGAAGTGGTTGAATACATAGAAGAAAATATGTAATATACGGTCAAAGGGCGGTGCTTAAAAAAGGAGCTGAGCCCTTTAGATTTGCGAAAGGAATTACGGGCATGAACCTGCTTGATAAAATTAATTCCTCTGCCGATATGAAAAAACTTTCAAAGGCAGAGCTTGTGCAGCTTTGTGACGAAATCAGAACATTTCTTATAGACTCTGTTTCAAAAACAGGAGGACATCTTGCATCAAATCTTGGCGTAGTAGAGCTTACGGTTGCTCTCCACGCCGTTTTTGACATTCCAAAGGATAAGTTTGTGTGGGATGTGGGACATCAGTCATATGTGAATAAGCTTCTTACAGGCAGGAAAAACGATTTTGAGCATTTAAGAAAATTCGGCGGAATGAGTGGATTTCCAAAACGGAGTGAGTCGGAAGCTGACGTGTTTAATACAGGTCACAGCTCCACATCAATTTCTGCAGCCCTTGGACTTGCACGAGCAAGAAATCTTGAGGGCAGCACAAACGCCGTTGGAGCAATATTCGGTGACGGAGCACTCACAGGCGGCATGATGTACGAGGCAATGAATGACGCAGGTAGAATGAAATCTCCTTTTATCCTTATCCTGAATGACAATAACATGTCCATTTCCAAAAATGTTGGCTCAATCTCCAAATACTTAAGAGCTCTGCGTTTAAAGCCGGGATATTCAAAGGTTAAAAGAAGAACAGAGCTTATTCTTGACCGTGTCCCCGTAATTGGAGACGGGCTTTATAATCTTTTGTCGAATCTAAAAAATAAGGTCCAGAGACTTCTTCTTGAAAGTACATTTTTTGAAAATCTGGGATTTGAATATCTGGGCCCTGTTGACGGTCACGACCTTGACTCTCTCATAAATGTATTCAGGCTTGCAAAATCAAAGCAAAAGCCTGTATTTGTACATGTGCGTACAAAAAAAGGAAAGGGATATATTCCCGCAGAGCAAAGCCCCGAAAGCTTTCACGGTGTGGGACCGTTTGTTGCAGAAACTGGCGAGTTCGGTTGCACAGATAATGATTATTCTTCCGCTTTTGGACAGGCTTTGTTCGATATTGCAAATGCAAACGACAAGGTGGTTGCAATAACGGCGGCAATGCCTATAAGTACAGGTCTTGGAAAGTTCTCAAAATATTTCAGAGACCGATTTTTTGATGTTGGAATTGCAGAACAGCACGGTGTAACAATGGCGGCAGGTCTTGCTGCAGGTGGATTTGTGCCTGTGTTCCCTGTGTATTCCTCATTTCTTCAAAGAGCCTATGACCAGATTCTACATGACGTATGTCTTCAGAATTTGCATGTTGTATTTGGTGTGGACAGAGCAGGAATTGTAGGCTCAGACGGCGAAACACATCAGGGAATTTATGATATTTCATTCCTGTCCGGCATGCCAAATATGACCATATTATCACCTTGTAATTTTGCCGAGCTTCGTGATATGCTGGAATTTGCAATATGTGAGTGTCAGGGAGCTGTGGCAATAAGATATCCAAGGGGCTGTGAACAGTACGAGGCGATAGCCGAGGAATTTTCTCCACGTAAATACCCTGTATGCACAGACCACGACAAAATTTCTATTTTTGCGACAGGACGTATGATGAACACTGCGAAACAGGTACGTGAAATACTTGGTGGAGCAAGGATTGTAGAGGTTCCGGTTATAAAGCCGCTGGTAAGTGAGGAAATAATAAAAAATGTACTCCCTGTATGCTGCGTCATAGAGGACGGAGTGGTAAGCGGTGGCCTGGGCGAGAAAATCGCCGGTATCATTGCAAAGAAGCAAATCTGCACAAAAATGTGTCTGTGTGCATTCCCCGACAAGCCTGTTGTGCAGGGAACTATACAGGAGCTGGACAGAGAATACGGACTTGATGCACAGACTATTGCAGAAAGAATACGCTCTCTGGCAGGAAAGGATGAATAGAATTTGGAAAAGGTAAGGCTTGATGTGTTTCTTACATCAAACAACCTTGTGTCCGGCAGAGACAGAGCAAAGGCTCTTATTATGGCAGGACAGGTGTTTGTTGATAATCAAAAAGCGGATAAGGCAGGCATGATGATAGATCCGGAATGTAAGACTGTCGAGGTCCGTGGAGAACAGCTTAAATATGTAAGCCGTGGCGGCTTAAAGCTTGAAAAGGCAATGGAGGTGTTTCCTATTTCCTTAGAGGGAAAAACCTGTATGGATATTGGCGCTTCAACAGGCGGATTTACAGATTGTATGCTCCAAAATGGTGCAAAAAAGGTTTTTGCTGTTGACGTGGGCTACGGTCAGTTTGCCTGGAAGCTCCGATGTGACAGCCGTGTGGTTAATATGGAGCGGACAAATATCCGCTACGTAACACGTGAGCAGATAGGAGAAGAGCTTGATTTTGCGTCTATTGATGTTTCCTTTATTTCTCTTAAGCTTGTTTTGCCTGTTGCCGCAGCGCTCCTTAAGGAAACCGGCGAGCTTGTTGCTCTTATAAAGCCGCAGTTTGAGGCGGGCAGAGAGCAGGTTGGCAAAAAGGGAGTAGTACGTGACAGCAATGTACATCGGCAGGTTATAGAAAATGTGGCGGAATATGCTAAAGAATCAGGATTTTTTGTTTCGGGACTTGGATTTTCTCCTGTTAGAGGTCCTGAGGGAAACATAGAATACCTTGCCTGGCTTACTAAAGAGGACAAGGGCTTTGAATTTGACGGGGATACAATAAAGGGACTTGTGGATGAGTCTCATGAAACCCTTTAAGGAGTGTAATAAATGTTTCTTTCTGATATGTGCACTATTTCGGGAAATAAAGGCACGGTAAAAGGGTTTGCAAAGGTAAACCTTACTCTTGACGTCCTCGGAAAAAGACCTGACGGATACCATGATATTTTAAGCATAATGAGAACAGTAGATATTTATGATACTGTTGAAATTTCCCTAAAAAATGAGGGTATAGAGCTTACAACAAGCCTTGATTTTCTTCCTACGGACAAAGGAAATATTGCATACAGGGCAGCAGAGGCTGTAATCTCTGAGTCCGGAATAAAAACAGGTGCTAAAATTCATATTACCAAAAATATTCCCTGTGGAGCAGGCATGGGCGGCGGAAGTGCCGACGGCGCGGCGGTGCTTGTACTTTTGAATATGCTTCTTGGCTCTCCCCTGGCTGATGAGAGACTTCTTGATATTGGTGCAAAAATTGGTGCTGATATACCTTTTTGTATAATGTGTGGCACATGTGTTGCAGAGGGGATAGGAGAAAAGCTTACAAGGGTTAATGCAAAAAATACAATACCCGTTGTTGTGGTAAAGCCGGAAATAAGCATTTCCACACCACTTATGTACAAAAAGCTTGACGAGAGAAAAATAAAAAAAAGACCTGATACACCGGCAATGATAACCGCTCTTGAATACGGAGATTTAAAAAGGACGGCAGAACTTTTATATAACGTAATGGAAGAGCCTGCCGCAGAGGAGCACCCTGTAATCCGGGAAATAAAAGACAAAATGATAAATAGAGGGGCACTTGGCTCCATAATGACAGGAAGTGGCTCCGCAGTTTTTGGTATATTCTCAACAAGGAATGAGGCGGATTTATGCGCGAAAGAATTCAAACAAAGATTTAAGGAAGTATATTCTGCAAATCTTATATAGTTTGTTTCATAATCTTTACAAAAAAGGGATTTTTTTGTGCATTACGTAACAAAAAATTAAGAAAATTCACGAATTAAATATTGCACTTTTTACGGAATTATGGTATGATATATTTGTAGATTAATATACGGAGGGATTAACATGAAAAAGATACTTTGCGGACTGTTATCCGGAATTTTGCTTATGAGCTCTGCACAGCTTGCTTTTGCAGAGAAAACATTTGTAGACTTTTCAAGAGAACAATACGACTGGGCATATGACCAGGTTATGGATATGGTAGACCGTGGATACATAACAGGCTATGAGGACAATACCTTTAAGCCTGATAATGGCGTAACACGCCTTGAAGTTCTTGCACTTTTCTCACGTGCAATGGGCGCTTTAAAGGATGCTAACGGTCCCCTTCTTACAGATGCCGTAGAAACATATAAGGATTTATTAAAGGAATATGACCTCCCATGGGGTGAAAAGGAAATTTCATTCCTTCTTTACAGAGGTATTCTTACAGAGGAAGACCTTAATACTTATCTCGAAGGCGATCTTAAAAATGAGGCTATGCCAAGATACGAGGCGGCAATTATTATAACAAAGGCTATGGGCGGCAAAAAGCCATCCGGCTCACAGGCAGTTACTCTTGACTTCACAGACCAGGAGGATATTCCTGTAAATGCTCTTTATTATGTAAAATACGTTTCTGACAATGGTATTATGACAGGTATGGATGACGGCGAGTTTTCACCTAATACAAGCGTGCTCAGAACACAAATGGCTGTAATGCTCAGCCGTGTGATTGATAAAACAGCTTACGAGTTTGTAGCAGGTAAGCTTCAGGAGGTTGACCTTGACGGAAGAATTCTTTCTTACTATGATGCAGAAGGTAATCTTCAAAAGAATACATATCTTGACAATGTTGTAATGAAAACTGACGGCGTAGAAACCTCTCCAAAGAATATGATAGTTGGAGTTGAAGCAATAATTACTCTTACAGACAACAAGGTTGCGTATGTTGATACACTTTCTTCAATCCCTGATGAAACTGTAAGCGGTAT
This sequence comes from uncultured Lachnospiraceae bacterium, assembly GCA_964632665.1. Taxonomy (GTDB): domain Bacteria; phylum Bacillota; class Clostridia; order UBA1381; family UBA1381; genus RGIG9115. The sequence goes on from CAZWCO010000060.1 coordinate 5,971, forward strand.
TTTCCAGAGCCGTACAACAAGCTCCGGTATTACAACAATTACTGTTAAGAACTCAGAGACTGGAGAAAAGGCGTCATACGAGTGTAGTTCTACAATTTCAGTAACATATAACGGTGAGCCTTCAACTCTCACAAACTTTAAGCTTAACGATTATATAGTGCTTGAACTTCAAAACGGCGTAGTTGAAAGAATTTCAGGCGAAACAAAAACTACAACAGTTGCCCTTGCAACAGTTGAGGCAATTTCACTTGACCCATTTGAAATGACAATATCTCACGCAAATGAAGATTATGACGGAATGACATATCCTATCTCAGACGATGTTACAGTTAATAGGAACAGTAACTCTGCAGAGTTTAGTGATATTCTTATAGGTGATAAGGTAACTCTTACTCTTACATATGGAGTAATTACAGGAGTAAAGGCAACATCATCAACAAAAACCCAGAATGGTGTAATAAGAGAAATTAAAATTTCTTCATCACCTACAATAACAGTAAATGCAGCAGGTGAGGATACCACATATGCTGTTGGAAATGATGTCCAGATTACAGTTAACGGTGAAAATGGAACACTTTATGACTTCCGTGTTGGTGACAGCGTAAAGCTTACCATAGAGAGTCAGACAGTTGTTAAAATTTCTTCAACAACTGCACAGTCTGCAAGCGGAAAGCTTGAGGGAACAATAACAGCTGTAAACTCTGCATATGGATTTATTAAGGTAACACATCTTAACGATGACGGATATGCAGTAGAGGAAACAGTTTACTGTAAGGATACAACAACAAGCATTATGGACGCAGCAGGAAAGACAAAGAAGCTTAAGGACCTTAAGGTTGGAGATGTGGTAAATGCACACGGAACAATAAGCAATGGTGCATTTACTGCTAAGGTTATAATAGTTTCTTAATTAAATAAACTTTCGGGCGTATGTCGAAAAAAGACATACGCCCGTATTTTTTTGCTCATAAATCTTTTTAGTATCTATTGGTTTTATAGTATATTTATAGTATAATAGTTGTGTAGGATTTAAATTAAGAAGCGAGGCGCGGGTTATGAAAAAAAGTCTTTGTGTTGTGTTTGGAGGAAGGTCTCCGGAGCATGACATTTCACTAAAGTCAGTAACATCCGTCATAAGAAACCTTGACGGAGAAAAATATGATATACATATGCTGGGTATTACAAAAGACGGAAAATGGCTTTTATATACGGGAGACCCTGAAAAAATAGAAGGCGGATTCT
>CAZWCO010000061.1:0-2479 GCA_964632665.1 uncultured Lachnospiraceae bacterium
CATACTTGGTTTGATTTTCCTATCTTTTTTGTCACCCATCAATTGTATCACAACAATTATTAAAAAATCCGTATTAAAATAAGGATTTTTTTGAAGGCTGAATAAGTTTAGATGCAGAATGCACAAAACGAAGTAAAATGCGGATAAATCCGCATTTTACCTTGCCCGAAGGCGTACGATGGTACGTCGAGCGGTGAGTTTGGTGTATAGTTCAAAGGCATAGAATTAAAAGAAATCCGCAAAAAATTGCGGATTTCAACATTTATTTTATAAAAAATACAATCGTTTATGCTATTTGGAATGCCTTTGAACGATCTGCGCTAAAATCGTTCAGCCCCTAGCCTTCAATAAGGCGCTTGGTATCAATAGCAATCATAAGCTCTTCGTTTGTTGGGATAACAAGAGTTTTAACAGTTGCATCAGGAGCAGAAATGTCCATCTTCTGTCCTCTTACCTTGTTCTTCTCTTTGTCAATCTTAACGCCCATAAATTCAAGGCCTTCAACAGACTGCTCACGTGTCATGCTGTCGTTTTCACCAACACCGGCAGTAAATACAATTGCGTCTACTCCGCCCATTGCAGCAGCATATGAGCCGATATACTTCTTTACGCCGTAAGTAAACATGTCAAGGGCAAGCTGTGCTCTTTCGTTACCGTTGTCTGCTGCAGCAGAAAGGTCTCTGAAGTCGCTTGAAACGCCTGATACACCATACACACCTGATTCCTTGTTAACTATTGTGTTAATCTGCTTTGAATCAAGTCCCATGTCCATCATATATGTGATAACAGCAGGGTCCATTGTACCTGTTCTTGTACCCATGATTGTACCGTCAAGAGGTGTGAAGCCCATTGTTGTATCAACAGATTTTCCACCATCAACAGCTGTTATTGATGAGCCGTTACCAAGGTGACATGTAATAATTTTAAGTTCCTCAGGAGCCTTGCCAAGCATTTTTGCAGCTTCTGCTGCTACATACTTGTGGCTTGTGCCGTGGAAGCCGTACTTTCTTACCTTGTGCTCTTCATAGAACTTGTATGGAAGACCGTACATATATGCCTTTGGAGGCATTGTCTGATGGAAAGCTGTATCAAATACTGCTACCTGCTTTATTCCGGGCATGATTTTTTCACACGCTTCAATACCTGTTATGTTTGGAGGGTTATGGAGAGGAGCAAGAGGTGTACACATTTCAAGTGCTTCCTTAACCTTTCCGTCAATTACGAATGAATCTGCAAAGTGCTCTGCACCGTGCACCACTCTGTGACCTACTGCGCCGATTTCAGACATGTCTTTTATAACGCCATGGTCCTTGTCTACAAGAGCGTCAACAACAAGCTTGATACCATCTGCGTGGTTATCCATCTTGCTTTCAATTTTTACCTTTTTGTCAAGTGCAATGTTTGTATGCTGGAGGTTTGCACCATCAAGACCTATTCTTTCACAAAGACCTTTTGCAAGAAGTGTCTCGGTATCCATATCAATAAGCTGGTACTTAAGTGATGAGCTTCCGGCATTAATAACTAAAACCTTCATAGTAATTCTCCTTTAATTCCAAATTTCATCCACACAAGGTGTGCATTTCATATCTGCAAAGCAGATATTTCACTGTAAAAACAAAGCTTTTACTCGTTATCCTGTGCCTGGATTGCTGTAATAGCAACAACTCCGGCAATATCCTCTGCAACGCAACCTCTTGAAAGGTCGTTTACAGGCTTTGAAATACCCTGGAGGATTGGTCCGTATGCTTCTGCTTTTGCAAGACGCTGAACAAGCTTGTAGCCGATGTTACCTGCGTTAAGGTCAGGGAATACGAGTACGTTTGCCTGTCCTGCAACCTTTGAACCGGGAGCCTTTTGCTCTGCAACAGATTTTACAACTGCTGCGTCAAATTGCATTTCACCGTCAAGGGCAAGGTCAGGTCTCTTTTCCTTGGCAAGTCTTGTTGCCTCTACCATTTTATCTACAAGAGGATTCTTTGCACTTCCGTAGGTTGAGTATGAGAGCATTGCAATCTTTGGCTCTGCACCGATAAGTGCCTTAAAGCTCTTTGCAGATGAAATTGCAATTTCTGATACCTGGTCTGCATCAGGATTTTCGTTAAGACCGCTGTCTGCGAAGATAAATGTTCCGTTTTCGCCGTATTCGCAGTTTGGAACAACCATTATGAAGAACGCAGAAACAAGCTTTGTTCCCGGTGCTGTTTTGAGTATTTGAAGTGACGGTCTTATAACATTTGCAGATGAGTTTACTGCACCGGCAACCATGCCGTCTGCATCGCCCATTTTAACCATCATACATCCGTAGTAAAGAGTATTCTTAACTGTTTCGGCAGCCTGCTCAGGAGTCACTCCCTTTGCTTTTCTCAGTTCATAGAACTCATTTGCATACTGAGCTGTCTTGTCTGATGTTTCAGGGTCAATTATCTGTACACCCTCTATATCAAAATTTGATTCCTTTGCAATTGTCTCTATCTTGTCA
>CAZWCO010000061.1:2489-7093 GCA_964632665.1 uncultured Lachnospiraceae bacterium
AAGTATAACCTTTGCATATCCGTCTTTTTTTACAAGAGCTGCAGCTTCAACTGTTCTCTTGTCCTCACCTTCTGCAAGAACAATAGTTTTTATATTTTGCTTTGCTCTTTCCTTGAGACCGTCAATAAAATTACTCATGTTTATTTACTCTCCTCTGTTTTGTTGTTTATATGCAAATGCTATTTGCATTCATGGTTTATTATAATACTTTTTTTTGGCATTTTCAAGTATAAAAGAAGAAATTTATTACATTTTTTTTCAAAACATGTAAAAAGTACAAAAAATACTTGAATTTTATATACTTTCATAGTATAATGTCATTATTAAAATATTATTCAAAAAGGAGAAACGCTATGTTATCAATATTTACAACAGTATTTGCAGAGGGTACAGCTGCTGCACCTCAGGCTGCATCAGGAACAGCTACCACCATGGCTGCTATAGGCTCTTTAATGCCTTTAATACTTATGATTCTTTTTATGTACATTATTCTTATAAGACCACAGAAAAAGAAAGAAAAGGCTCTTAAAGAAAAGATTGCAAACATGAAGGTTGGGGACAAGGTTGTTACAATCGGCGGAATTGCCGGTAAGGTTTCAAGAATTAAGGACGAGTTTGTAATAATCGAAACAGGAAGCACAGGCAACCCTGCAGAAAAATCTTTTATTAAGTTTGAGAGAAGCGCAATTAAGGACGTACAAACTAAAATATCCAATTAATATTAAAATAGCACAGCATTGGCTGTGCTATTTTAATATTATTTTGTCAACGTTACTCTCTGATATGTGCCGTCCCATTCAACTGTTACCCCAAAGCAGTCTGAAACAAATCTTACAGGCACAAGTGTTCTTCCGCCAATAATTTTTGCAGGAACGTCTAAAGTGATTTCTTCACCGTTCTTTATTGCAACAGTATTATTGATTGTGAGGGAAACTGATGTATCGTCTTTGGTTGCTGTAACTGTCTGGGTATCTCCATTCCAGTCAACAGTTGCTCCTATTTTCTCAAATATAGCACGGAGAGGAACAAGTGTTCTACCGTTTTCTATAACAGGTATCTGGTCAAACTTTATTTTTTCACCGTTGTACATAACTGTTATAATGTCGCCCTTTTTAAGCTTTACAATGTAGTATTTATTATCCTTTTCCATCATTGCATAGCCCATATCATTAAAGTCTGTAAATGCTGCTTCAAAAGTATAGGCTGCGTTATCTGTCATAACCTTTGAGAGAGTTGTTTTAAAGTTATCATACTCTCCCGTATCCATGTTCATTCCGCCGTATGCATCTCTTAAAATGCCAAGGTTATAGCTAAATGATGCACCTTGTCCTCTGAACCCAAAAGCCACCTCGTTATTGTTAATATCCACGTAGCTGAAGCTCATTCCGTCATCGCCGCTTACAAGCTTTAGTCCGTCATTAAACTCCGGTCCCATTACGATTTCTTCGTACTTTTTATTAAATTCTTCTTCCGCCAAAAAATCCGTCATGTCTACAGAGACTTTTTCACCGTTTTCGTTGTAGTATACCTTTACAATTTTTGCAAGAGAGTAATCCTCATTTGCCTCTATGGTATAATCCTCCATCGTAACGGGAAGATTGCCTCCTTCATATGTAATTTCCTTTTCAACTGTGAATAAATCGTTATTAAACGGGTCGCAAATAATTTCCTCCGCACACACTGCACCTGACACAAATACTGTTGCAAGCACTGCTGTGCACATAAGCTTTAATATACTTTTTTTCATATTTCACCATTCCTTTCATTTAAATTATAATGGTTTTAGTATTATTTGTCAATGGTTATATTACTGCGGCTCCACACTCTTTTTATTTTATCCTTGCCTATAACAAAGTGAATATCGCCCTCGAGGTCTGTGCGAAGCAGTGTTCCCCTTGCATTATTGTATCTTTCAAGAACACTCTCCGCCGGATGTCCGTAAGGGTTATCTGCACCTACGGATATTACGTTATAGTCTGCGTCTGTGTTTTGTATAAGGTCTGTACTGCTTGATGTTTTTGAGCCGTGATGTGGAACCTTTAATATTTCCACAGGAGTTTTTGGGAGCATGTACTCTGTATACATGGATATATCTCCTGTAAAAAGAATATCTGTCCCGCCATATGTTACCTGCAAAACAATTGAGCTATCGTTTCCATCATCAGCCTTTTCAAAATGAATTACACGTGCATTAATATTTTTTGCAAGGTAAACTTCTCCAGGCTCTTTTACAAGCTTTATTTCTATTCCCTTTTCCTCTGCAATATCTTCTATGAGCTTTCTGTAATCATTGTCCGGCTCATAGTCCGGCATAATTATTTTCTTTACATCAATTACCTCTGCAACAGAAAGGATACCGTCTGTGTGGTCCTTGTCATAGTGAGAGATAACAATACTGTCCAGGCTCGTTATTCCCTTTGCCGTAAGAAACGGTACAACCTCTGCACTTCCCACATCATAATCGGAGTAGACCGCACTTCCGCCTCCGTCAATCATTACCGCCTGTCCGCGCGGAAGCTTGATAACTGCGCAGTCACCCTGTCCCACATTTACAAAGGTGAGCTCTGCGTTATTTATTCCGGCAATTGCGCTTACTGTGCAAATAAGGATAAGAACAGCCGATGTAAATTCCACAGGGACAAGTTTTCTGCCGGAAAGCCGCCTGTATACTCCGTACAGGAAAATATAAAAGGTAATAACAAATAAAAGTCCGCAGCTGCCGGGACTTATGCTGGAAAAAGGTAAATCTGCCGCATACCTGCTTACAAGAATAAATCCCTTTATTATATAAGGCACGCCCAGGGTATATACTGTGCCGGTAAGGGCAAAAATCGCAAACCCTGCATAGAAAATTATGTAAACCAACGAAACAGCAGGTATAAGCAAAGTCCCTATAAAATATGACCATAGCGTCATGTTATATCCAAAGTATGAACACAGGGGATATATTCCTAAAGTAATTATAAGATATGTAGACAATTTCTGTGAAGCTTTATGATTTTTAAATATGCTGAAAAGTCTCCATTTCAGGTCACGGGAAAATGCACGCATAAGTAAGGTACATGTCATTGAAATAATAAACCCGGGATCTGTAAGAGTAACAGGATTTATAAAGCCCGTTACAAGAACGGTTAAATAAAGGGCATCACGCGGATTGCTTCTGTGGCGTACAAACATAATTCCATTTGATATAGCGTAAAAAAGTGCAATTTTCCACGCAACAGAAACACCTGTATTCATTGCAAGGTACACAATAAGCACACCAATTATAAATGGCATTGCCTTTCCCTGTCTGCCAAAGCATACTCCAAGCAGCATCATAATTAAGGTTACATGGAGATAGGGACTGTATATGTATCTGTAAATCCCTGAGCGGAGCATATTATCTGCCACATCATCGGGAATTTCCGACTTATTATTTAAAATAATACCCTTTAAAAGAGGCTGAACCTCTACCGGAAACCGTTCTATGTATGTTGTTGCAGTTATCTCCATAAAACTTGAAATTTTGCTCTTTAAGGACATTTTATATACGGAATTGCTGTCCAAAACCTTTTCCGCAAACTGTGAAAAGTATATTCCCCGGCGCATATAATAATTTCTCCGGTTAAAGCTTGTTGTATTTGCCTTTGTGGAAATTACCTTTACCTTGCCGCAGGTTTTTATACTTTCACCCGGTCTGAACCCTGTAACCTCTGTGCTTACACGTATTTTCTCCTTTACGCGCTTTCCGTCTGCTGCTTTTACCTCCATTACAAACTGATACGTGTCACCATATTGTACAGGCGAGGAAACCACTATTCCCTCAAGCTCTGCTTCCTTGTCTGCAAAAGGATAAAGAGGTCTTGTATCATATGAGGTTCTATGTTCCGTTACTGCAAAGCCGGCAAGGAGAAACCCTCCGGCAACAGCAATAACCCATACAGACCTACCTGATGCGTAATAGGTAATTAAACAAAAAATACACGGAGCGATTACAAATACTGATACTCCAAAAAGTATTAAGGGTAAATTACCCTCAATAATAAGTCCTAAAGCTGTACCTATGCAAAACATTATTGCCGCTGCACCTGTATATGAAAACATTATCTTTTGTACCCCGTATAATTCAGTTTTGTATATTAAAACAAGAAAAAAATGTATTATTTAGAATTGTTTCTATACTCATTGATTATTTCTATATTCTTTAATAATAATTCTTTTTCATTGGATGTAAACGTTTCCGTTAATTCTGCAACTTTTTTTATAAAATGACTGTTTCCGGACTTGTTATTTAAGTCTCCAAAGAGCAAACCGTCTGTTGATACTTCAAGAACATTTGCAATCTTTACCAATGTTTCAAGAGAGGGTTTTCCTTTTGCTCTTTCTATTTGTCCTATAAAAGTGGTTGAAACATCAAGCTTTTCTGCCAACTGCTCTAATGTATATTTTTTCTCTTTCCTTTGTTGTCTTATTTTTCTTCCCAATAATTCATAGTTCAAAACATTAACACCTACCTTTATTTTAGTTTATCATTTTAAAGGTAGTATTAACAGAATGTAAAACCTCAAAACATTAACTAAAATCTTTATTTTGTATTGACATAATACCTTGAAATGTGATAT
>CAZWCO010000062.1:0-3718 GCA_964632665.1 uncultured Lachnospiraceae bacterium
CTAAATTGCCTACGGCAGCTAAATGTGCTTCGCACGCTTTTTGCGAATTTAATTTAGCTACTCCGAAGGAGTTATTTAGCTATCGAATGAAATGAGATAATTTCGCTTTGCACGAATGTGCAAAATTTAGCTAAAAATATCTCTATGTTTCTACTTTCTGCTCTTTTATCCGTCACATATCACCCCGGCGTCCATTTAAAAAGCAGGACAGACCCAATCATACCGATGGCGCCAACATATTTGTTCCAGGTAAACGCCACCTTTTCGCTGTCCATAAGTCCAAATGCGTCTATAAGAGCGGCGCAGATAAGCTGTGAAACCAGAATTACGGAAACTGCGATAGTAGGAGAAAGTCCTTTTACCGACAGCATAACCGTGAGAGTTATTATAAGCCCGAAAACGCCGCCCAGAAGGTAGAATTTATTTACCTCTCCAAACCCTTTAAGATTTATTTTTCCGCTTATCCAAAGAGCAATGAGTGAAAGAACAAAAGCTGTTCCCTGAACATACGCATTGGATGCGAAAAGCCCTGTCTTATCACTTAGACGGGTATTCATAACTCCCTGAATGCTCATAGCCGCTCCGGCTATAATTGCAAATATATATCCCATAAAAATCTCCTTTTGTTAGAATAATAGTATTTTTATCATTACTTTAAATAAAAATGCATGTTTGCCAATAAAAAATCATTGCCCGGGCAATGATTTTTTATTGATTTTTATACTTCCTGTACTGCATGGGCGTACAGCTTTTCAGCCTTTTAAATATCTTTGTAAAATATGCACTTGACCCAAAGCCTGTAAGCTCGCCTATTTCCGATATACTTTTCTCTGTTGTCAGCAGAAGATTTTCTGCCTTTGAAATTCTTACAAAATTTAAATAGTCCACAAAAGAGGTATTTACATTTTTCTTAAACAGCCTGCAAAAGTGAGATTTGTTCACATTTATAAGGGCGCTCATTTGGTCAAGGGAGATGTTTTCGTTGTAGTGGTTATGTATATACTCAAGTACGGGCATAATTTTGTTTATACCCTCCGGAGAGAAAAAGCTCTCCGGACTTTTTATAATATCAAATCTATACAGGTAGGCAATAATTTTATAAATTTCTGCAATCAAAAAATCTTCGTATGCGTTGTCTTTTGCCTGTGATTCACGAATTATATTTTCAAGACATACTGTAAGCGCTTTGCATTCCTCTGTTCCTGATTTAAAATGAGCTGCGTGCAAGCCTGCATTGTTAATATAACGTGAAAGGGACTTGTACACGTTTTGGGACCGGGTGTCAATCCTGAACTGTATAAGCAGGTTTTTTGCACCTTTATATACAATTGAATTGTGAGGGACATTACTGTTTACAAAAAATATGTCTCCTGAATTGAGGGTATATTCCTTGTCCTGTAAAATATAGGTCATACCTGATTTAAGTATGTAATTTATTTCGCATTCGCTATGTATATGAAAACTGCCCTTCCACGTTATATCTGCATCATGAACATCAAGAATTCTTATTGACGAGTTTTTAATGGACGGTTGTAATATTTCTGTAATCATAAAACACCTCTAATGTCAATATCGTTATAAAATATGCCACTATATTATATTTACAGGCATATATAATTATGATATACTTATTATAACATAAAATATAAAAAAATCAATAGGAGGTAAAAATTATGGAACAAATGCTGGGTGTATCACTGGACTGCTCAAGAAACGGAGTGTTGAAGGTTGAACAGGTAAAGTGGTATGCAAAGACCTTAAAGGAAATGGGATATAATGCGTTATTTCTTTATTTGGAGGATACATATGAAATTCCCAGCCAACCATATTTTGGACATTTAAGAGGAAGATACTCAAAGGACGAGCTGAAGGAAATTGACAGATATTGCGTTGAGATTGGTGTTGAATTTATGGTTCAAATTCAGACACTTGCACATCTTGAGCAAATGTTCAAATGGTATACTGAATATTATGATGTGAATGACTGCGGCAATATCCTTCTTATAGGCGAGGAAAAGACATATGAGCTTATTGAGGATATGATTTCTACTATTGCAGAGTGTATTACAAGCAAAAAAATCAATATAGGAATGGACGAGGCATTTACCTTAGGAGCCGGAAAATATTATCAGAAGCATGGTCCATATGACAGATTGGAAATAATGAAGCAGCATTTAAACAGAGTTTGTGAAATAACCCGCAAGTATGGGCTTGAGCCTATAGTGGCCGGAGATATGTTCTGCAAGCTGGCGTATAACATAGAAAATCAGTATGACGAAGTTGATATATCAAAGGCTAAGGAAGTAACAGGTATTCCTGAAGATGTTTCCTTGATATATTGGGATTATTATTCAGATGATTATGACCATTATGTAAAAGAAATAAAGAAGAATCAAATATTCGGAAGAGAGCTGTATTTCATGGGTGGTGCGTGGACATGGAACGGATTATCGCCTGCTAATGAAATGAGTATGAAAAGAACAAAGGCGGCTGTTCAGGCGTGCCTTGATTGCGGTATAGACAAAATAATTATGAGCATATGGGGAGATGACGGCAGCGAATGTCCGGCGCATACTGTACTCCCGACGCTTATGTATACAGCAGAGATTTTGAAGGGTAATCACGATTTAGATGATATCAAAGCAAAGTTTAAGAAAATAGTAGGCTGTGACTTTGACAGCCTGATGCTTCTTGACATGTTTGACAAACCGGGCGGAAATCTTAAAGGAAATCCCAGCAAGTACTTACTTTATAACGACTTGTTTATGGGAATTCGTGATTCTCGTATCAGCAAGGGCGATAACCTGCGTTATATGGAGCTTGCTGAAAAGACACATGCAGTAAAGGAAAAAGAGTGTATTTTCAAAGAAACCTTTGAAAGCTACGAAAAGCTTGCAAATGTACTTTCCGTTAAAACCGAGCTTGGTATCAGAACAAGAGAAGCATACCTTGCAAGAGATATGGAAACATTAAAAGCTATTTTGGCAGACTATGACGTGTACATGGAAAGGCTGCAGGAGTTCCACAAGGCATTCCAAAATATGTGGTTTAAATATAACAAGCCTCATGGCTTTGATGTTCAGGATATGAGAATAGGCGGTGCTATGCAAAGAGCTCTAAGCTGTAAGAATAGACTTATAGCTTTAATTAACGGTGAGATTAACGAAATACCTGAGCTTGACGAGCCTGTTCTTGAAAAGGCAAACGGACTTTATTTCTGGGATAGAATTATCACACCAAACGCAGTTATTTATCCATAATAAAAAGGAGGCACTTAATATGAGTAAAATGCTTGGCGTAATGCTTGACTGTTCAAGAAACGCAGTTTTAAATGTTGAAACAGTAAAGAAATATGCAGATATTATGGCAAAAATGGGATATAACACCTTGTATCTTTATACGGAGGATACATACGAGGTAGATAATCAGCCATACTTCGGGCATTTAAGAGGAAGATACTCTAAAGAAGAATTAAAGGAAATGGATAAATACTGTCTTGAAAAAGGCATTGAGCTTATTCCTTGTATTCAGACTCTTGCTCACCTTGAAGCTATGTTCAAGTGGGTAAGCGTATATGACGAAGTGAATGATTGTGATAATATTCTGCTTATAGGCGAGGAAAAGACATATGAGCTTATTGAGGATATGATTTCTACCCTTTCAAAGTGCTTTACAAGCAACAAAATCCATATAGGAATGGACGAGGCTTTCAGAGTTG
>CAZWCO010000062.1:3728-7060 GCA_964632665.1 uncultured Lachnospiraceae bacterium
GCACAGGAAAATATCAGCAAAAGCACGGTATAAAAGACAGATTTGATATTATGAATGAGCATCTTCACAGAGTATGCGATATAGTTGGGAAATATGGTAAGGAGCCTATAATTTTCAGCGATATGTTCTGTAAGCTTGCTCTTAATGTAGAGAATATATATGAGAAAGCCGACACATCTAAAATTCTTGAAAAGGCACAGCTTCCTGAAAATGTTTCTCTTGTTTACTGGGATTACTATTCTAACAAGTATGACCACTATGCAGAGCAAATAAGAATAAACAAAATGTTTGGAAGAAAGGTTTATTTCTTTGGCTGTGCATGGACGTTTTTGGGTCTTGCACCTGATAATGCATGGAGCCTTGAGGCAACAGAGCCGGCAATTAAAGCATGTAATGACGAGGACGTTGACGGAATTGTTATGGCTGTATGGGGTGATAACGGCGGCGAATGCTCAAAGTTCTCTATACTTCCTTCACTTTTGTATGCGGCAGAGGCGGCGTGGGGAAATTATGACCTTGAATCTATAAAGAAAAAGTTCAGAGAGCTTTTTGACTGCGATTTTGACAGCTTTATGCTTTTTGATAAGCTTGACGCACCAAGGATTGAGAAGAGGGATAATGCTAGTAAGGGTCTTTTATACAATGATATATTCCTTGGCATGAGAGATTGTACCATCAACAAAGAAGCAAGCGAATTTTATAAAAATCTTGCACAACAGATACATGATGTAAAGGATAAGGGAGAATATAAATATTTGTTTGACCACTTTGAAAAGCTAGCAAGAGTTCTTTCTGTAAAGTGTAATCTCGGAAATGAAATTAGAGCTGCATACAAATCAAAGGATATTTCTGCTATAAAGGCGGTTATAAAGCAATGTGAGGAGGCTCTTAAGGAAATAAGAGAATACCACGAGGAATATCAAAGCCTGTGGTTTTATGAAAATAAGCCTCACGGCTATGATGTTCAGGACCTGAGACTTGGTGGTCTTATTCAAAGAATGGTTAGCTGTACAAAGCGTCTTCAAAAGCTTGCGGACGGTGAAATTTCGGAAATTCCGGAGCTTGAAGAGCCTGTTCTTGATAAAAAGGCGGGATATGTTAACTGGCCAAATGAATGGAGACAGATGTGCACGCCCAATATAATCTAAAACACAAAAAATCCGCAGCTTTGCGGATTTTTTTGTGTTTAAATATTCTTAAGTGCCTGCTCTATATCTTCGATTATGTCATCTGCATTTTCTATTCCGACGCTGAAGCGTACAAGGTCAGGGCTTACGCCGCCTGCAAGTAGCTGTTCGTCTGTCATCTGTCTGTGAGTTGTGCTTGCAGGGTGAAGTGCACATGTTCTTGCGTCTGCAACATGAGTTACGATTGCCGCAAGCTGTAAGCTGTCAAGGAACTTTGTACAAGCCTCTCTTCCGCCCTTTATGCCAAAGGATATAACTCCGCTGGCACCAAGAGGCAGGTACTTGTCTACAAGGGGCTTATATTTGCTGCTTTCAAGTCCGGGATAGTTTATCCATGTAATCTTAGGATGATTTTCCAGGTACTCTGCAACCTTTTTTGCATTTTCTGTGTGACGCGGCATTCTAAGGTGCAATGTTTCAAGGCCTAAGTTAAGTAAAAATGCGTTTTGGGGTGACGGCGCAGAGCCAAGGTCACGCATAAGCTGTGCTCTTGCCTTTGTAATAAATGCTTGCTCTCCAAAATCCTTTGCATATGTAACGCCGTGATATGAGTCGTCAGCCTCGTTAAATTCGGGGAATTTGTCATTTCCAAGCCAGTTGAATTTTCCGCTGTCTACTATGACACCGCCAAGGGATACTGCGTGTCCGTCCATGTACTTTGATGTGGAGTGTATTACAATATCTGCACCAAATTCTATTGGGCGGCAAAGCACCGGTGTTGCAAATGTGTTGTCAACAATAAGCGGAATGTTATTTGAATGTGCAAGCTCTGCAAACTTTTCAATGTCAAGAACATTAAGCGCAGGATTTGCAATTGTTTCTCCAAGCACAGCCTTTGTTTCAGGTCTTATTGCCTTTTGAAGCTCTGCAAGGTCCTTGTCAGGCTCTACAAAGGTTATGTCAATTCCAAACTTTTTGAGTGTAACACCAAGGAGATTAAAGGTTCCGCCGTAAACTGCGGCAGAGCATACAACATGGTCACCTGCTTTTGCAATTGTCATGATTGAAATTAAAGTTGCAGCTTGGCCGGACGAGGTCATCATAGCGCCTGTTCCGCCCTCAAGCTTTGCAATTTTTTCTTCCACGCACGCAACTGTGGGATTTGCAAGGCGTGTGTAGAAAAAGCCTTCTGCTTCAAGGTCGAAAAGCTTTCCCATATAGTCTGCAGAATCATATTTAAATGTAGTGCTCTGGTATATTGGCAAAACTCTTGGTTCGCCATTTTTTGGCTTGTAGCCTTCCTGTATGCATTTTGTTTCTATTTTCATGTTAATCAGTCCTTTCCATTTAATCTATTATACAATAAAACTTTGGAAAATACAATAGAAATATTAAAATTTTGGGTTGAAAAAAGCCAAAATTTATTATATAATTAAGCATATATGGATAAAGTCTTATAAAAGGAGAATAAAATGAATATAACTATATTGGGCTCTACAGGCTCTATTGGTACACAAACTCTTGATATTATACGTGATAACCCGGATATGAAGGTTGTGGCTCTTACGGCTCACAGAAATGTGGAGCTTATGGAAAAGCAGGTTCGTGAATTTAAGCCGAGCCTTGTTTGTATGACAGACGAGGGAGCTGCTGCGGATTTGAAAATAAAAATTTCCGACCTTGGCGTGCAGGTTGTTTCGGGTCAAGAGGGACTTTGCTATGCGGCGGCTTTTGGCAACAGTGAGATTGTTGTTACGGCTGTTGTTGGAATTGCGGGACTTTTACCTACAATTGATGCCATAAATGCCGGAAAAAATATAGCCCTTGCAAACAAGGAAACTATGGTTACTGCCGGACATATAATTACAAAGCTTGCAAAGGAAAAGGGAATTAAAATTTATCCTGTTGACAGTGAGCATTCTGCAATTTTTCAGTCTCTTGAGGGTACTCCTCATAAGGCAGAAAAGATAATCCTTACTGCTTCTGGAGGCCCGTTTTTCGGCAAAAAAAGAGAAGAGCTTCAAAATATTACTCCGGCGCAGGCTTTAAAGCATCCAAACTGGGATATGGGTGCAAAGGTTACAATTGACTCGGCAACTCTTGTAAACAAAGGCCTTGAGGTAATGGAGGCAAGATGGCTTTTTGATATGGATTATGACCACATTGAAGTACTTGTTCACAGACAAAGCGTAGTACATTCTATGG
>CAZWCO010000063.1:0-7037 GCA_964632665.1 uncultured Lachnospiraceae bacterium
TTTATTTTTCAATGTACAACTGCTATCTCCAAAAGACAGCTTATTTAGTTTACCACAAGAAAAGACTCTTGTCAAGTACTTTTTTCAAGAAAAATTAAATTTTCTTAAAATTCTTTGTGATTACACTCTTGCCTTCAGCCGAGTGCCTATTTATCTTACCACAATTACCCCTCCCTGTCAACACAATTTTTAACATTTTTTTACCTTTGAAAGATTTGTACAACCAACCTTTAAATTTTGACATTTTTTACTGTGCAATTAGTTCAACTCTTTATCGGTTAATTGATTTTAAAGATTGTTTATGTTAGAATTATTATATTAAGTAAAGAAATGAGTTAATTATAAATGAATGTTTATATGAAACAGGCAATCCTCCAGGCAAAGAAAGCTGAAGCAATTGGCGAGACACCTGTGGGAGCAGTTATAGTTCATAGAGGAAAAATAATTGCAAGAGGCTATAACAAAAGAGAAAAAAACAAATCTGTTATAGAGCATGCCGAAATAAATGCAATTAAAAAAGCCTCAAAAGTTCTTGGCGGTTGGCGGCTTCCCGAGTGCGACATGTACGTAACACTTGAGCCGTGCCCAATGTGTGCCGGAGCGATTATACAGGCAAGAATAAATAATCTTTATTTTGGTGCATACGACTACAAAAACGGTTGCTGCGGGTCAAAGGTTGACTTGTTTGAGCCCGGACTGTTTTATCATGATGTAAATGTGACAGGCGGCATTATGGAAAAGGAATGTTCCTCCATGCTGTCAGATTTTTTTAAAAGGTTAAGAAAAGAAAAACAATATATAAAGGAAGGTAATTTAAAATGAGATTTTCGGACAAGCAGAAAAAAATACTTTGTGCAGCTATTGCTGTGGCAATTATAATTCCTATTGCTGTTAGTGCTATTGCAATAATTGCAAGTATGTAAACATTATTAAAAAAACTATTGCAAAATCTTGAAAAATGATGTATACTGATAGTTGAACATATACGTAAGAAAGGATTGACATTATGTCCAGAAAACTATTTACATCAGAATCTGTTACAGAGGGACATCCCGATAAAATTTGTGACCAGATTTCCGATGCGATTTTAGATGAAATTTTAAAGAATGACCCAATGGCAAGAGTTGCTTGTGAAACAACCTGTACTACAGGTATGATTTCAATTATGGGTGAAATTACAACAAGTTGCTATGTTGACTTTCAAAAAGTAGCTCGCAGTGTAGTTCTCGATATTGGATACGACAGAGCAAAGTACGGCTTTGACGGTCACACATGCGGCGTTATTACATCAATTGACGAACAATCACCGGATATTGCCCAGGGTGTAAACTCCGGAATTGAAAACAGAGAGCACGGCGGTACAAGTGTAGATAATTCAACCGGTGCCGGCGACCAGGGCATGATGTTTGGATATGCATGTGACGAAACTCCAGAGCTTATGCCACTCCCTATTTCTCTTGCACACAAGCTTTCAAAAAGACTTACAGAAGTAAGAAAGTCCGGGCTGCTTGAATATCTCCGTCCTGACGGCAAAACTCAGGTTACTGTTGAATATGAAAACGACATTCCAAAAAGAATAGATACTGTGGTTGTTTCATCACAACATTCCGACAAGGTGGATATGGAAACAATCAGAAAAGATATCAGGGAACACGTTATTAACCCCATTGTCCCTGCCGAGCTTATGGACGAAGAAACTAAAATATATATTAATCCTACCGGCAGATTTGTTGTAGGAGGACCACAGGGAGATTCAGGTCTTACAGGAAGAAAGATAATTGTTGACACATACGGCGGTTATGCACGTCACGGCGGCGGTGCTTTTTCAGGAAAAGACCCCACAAAGGTTGACCGTTCAGCCGCATATGCTGCACGTTGGGTAGCTAAAAACATTGTTGCTGCAGGCCTTGCAAAGAAATGCGAAATTCAGCTTGCGTATGCAATTGGTGTTGCGACACCTGTATCCATTATGGTTGACACCTTTGGAACAGGAGCAGTTTCTGACGAGCTAATTGAAAAAGCAATTGAAAATACATTTGACCTTCGCCCTTACGCTATTATAAAAGAGCTTGATTTGAGAAAGCCTATTTATAAGCAGCTTGCAGCATACGGTCATGTAGGACGCACAGACCTTGGTGTGCGCTGGGAAGATTGCGACAAGGTTGACGAGCTGAAGAAGTACGTAAGCAATAATAAATAATCATATTCCCCGCCGAAATCTCACGGCGGGGTTACTACTATTTACGAGAAAGGAAATATCTGCCATGTCAAAAAAAGTTCTAATAGGAATGTCCGGCGGAGTTGACAGCTCTGTGACAGCATATCTTTTAAAAAAGGACGGATATGATGTAACAGGCGCAACAATGATATTGACAGATGACAGTTCATCTCTTAAAAATGCGGAGGATGCGAAGGGGATTTGTAATCAGCTTGAAATCCCCTTTTTAACCTTTGAGCTTAAGGAAAGATTTAAGAAAAATGTTGTGGATTATTTTTGCACGGAATACAAGCTTGGGAGAACGCCAAACCCTTGTATAGAATGTAACAAGCATATAAAATTCGGAGCATTTTTAGAGAAAGCAACAGAGCTTGGTTTTGACTATGTTGCAACAGGTCACTATGCAAAAATAATATTAAATGAAGCAACAGGAAAGTATGAAATGCATGTTTCTGCGGCTCTGGCAAAGGACCAGAGCTATTTCCTTTACAATCATACACAGGAAACACTATCTAAAACTCTTATGCCTCTTGGGGATTATAATAAAGATATGGTACGCAAAATTGCGGAAGAAGCAAATTTACAGGTGGCAAGCAGACCTGACAGCCAGGAAATATGCTTTGTGCCCGATGACGACTATGTAAAGTTTATTACGGAAACAACAGGCTTTGTATCAAAAGAGGGGGACTTTCTTGACACTGACGGGAACGTAATAGGACGCCATAAGGGGATTATTAACTACACAATAGGTCAGAGAAAAGGTCTTGGTGCTTTTGGAAAGCCTATGTTTGTTATGAAAATTGATGCAAAGAACAACAAGATTATATTAGGAGATAATTCCTTAAGTTTTTCTACAAGTCTCATAGCAGATAATCTTAACTTTCTAAGCGGCGAAACAGCCGACCGTACTTTTAAATGCTTAGCAAAGCACAGATATCAGGCAAAGCCTATGCCCTGCAGCGTTGAAATAAAAGATGGAATAGCATATGTAACATATGACGAGCCGGTACGTGCAATCACACCCGGACAGGCAATTGTATTTTATGATGATAATGTACTGCTTGGCGGAGGAACTGTAATAAGATAAAGAGAACGGTGTTCAAAAAACACCGTTCTCTTTATATCATATCAAATACCGAAACCTGATCCGTCTCAGGCATTCCGTCAAGACAGTTATTATACTCAAGAATTTCCATAGCAGTTTTTGTAATACCCGTCCTGATACGGAGCTCTTCTCTTGTTTTAAACACGCCTTTATCACGTTCATCCGTTATGCTCCTTGCCGCATTCTCGCCCATTCCGGGCAGAGCATTAAGTGGGGGCAAAATGCCTTCCGGCGTTTGCAGGAACTTTGTTGCATGTGACTTGTAAAGGTCAACCTTTACAAAATTAATTCCACGTGCATACATTTCGATACATATTTCAAGTATAGGAATAACATTTTCTTCTTTTGGTGAGATTGTGTTATTCTTTTTCTTTTCAAGAAGGTCGTCCATTGCCTGTCTTGCAACTGCCATTCCGTTTGCCATTATTGATGCATCAAAATCGTCTGCTCTTACTGAGAAATAGGCTATGTAAAAAGCTTCCGGATAGTGAACCTTACAGTAGGCAATCCTGAACGCCATTGTAACGTATGCAACTGCATGTGCCTTTGGGAACATGTACTTAATTCTGCGGCAAGATTCAAGATACCATTCAGGCACCCCTGCCGCTTTCATTGCCTCTTCATCCTCAGGCTTTAGTCCCTTTCCTTTTCTTACGCTTTCCATAATCTTAAAGGAGTGTCCCGGGTCTACTCCCTGGTTTATAAGATATAGCATAATATCGTCACGACAACAGATGGCGTTACTAAGTGTTGTTGTACCGGACTGAATAAGCTCCTGAGCATTATTAAGCCATACATCTGTTCCGTGAGAAAGTCCTGAAATTCTAACAAGCTCTGAAAACGTTGTTGGCTTTGTATCTACAAGCATCTGGCGTACAAATTTTGTTCCGAATTCAGGAACTCCGTATGTACCAACAGTTGAGCCAATGTCTGAGCTAATGTTCAGTGCATCTGTACCTGTAAAAAGACTTAATGTGAGAGGGTCATCGAGACGGATTTTTTGAGGGTCAATTCCTGTAAGGTCCGTAAGCATTTTTATTACTGTCGGGTCATCGTGGCCAAGCTCGTCAAGCTTTAACAGGTTCTGGTCTATGGAGTGGTAATCAAAGTGTGTTGTTATAATATCAGAATTCACATCATCTGCCGGATGCTGTACAGGGCAGAACTCATGAATATCATTTTTAAAGGGGACAACTATTATTCCGCCCGGGTGCTGACCTGACGTTCTTTTAACGCCTACACAGCCTGCCGCAAGACGTTTCATTTCTGCATTCCTGATTGGAATTTCCTTTTCTTCCGAATACTTTCTTACATATCCGTAAGCAGTTTTTTCTGCAACAGTACCGATTGTACCTGCCCTGAACACATGTCCCTCTCCAAAAAAGGTTTCTGTGTATTTGTGAATTGTAGGCTGGTAATCTCCGGAAAAGTTAAGGTCTATATCCGGCTCTTTGTCACCCTTGAAGCCAAGAAAGGTTTCAAAAGGAATATTGTGTCCGTCCTTCATGTACTCCGTTCCGCAGTTTGGGCATGTTTTGTCGGGAAGGTCGCAGCCTGATATATCCTTTCCTGTTATAAACTCGGAGTTTTTGCAGTTGGGGCATATATAGTGCGGCGGAAGAGAATTTACTTCCGTAATATCTGCCAAAAACGCAACAAATGACGAGCCAACAGAGCCTCTTGAGCCTACCAGATATCCATCATTAAGGGATTTACGTACAAGCTCCTGTGCAATCTTATACATAACGGAAAATCCGTAAGTGGTAATTGAGTTAAGCTCTTTTTCAAGTCTTTCCTGAACAATCTGCGGAAGCTCCTCTCCATAGATTGCTCGTGCTTTGGCATAGGAATCGTTTACTATATCGTCCTCTGCGCCGTCAATTTCCGGAGGACATTTTTCTTTTGGAATTGGTCTTACATCCTCAACCATATCCGCAATTAAATTTGTATTTTTAACTACAACCTCATACGCCTTTTCTTCGCCAAGGTATGAAAACTCTTCAAGCATTTCCTCTGTTGTTCTGAAGTACAAAGGCGCCTGATTGTCTGCATCCTTAAAGCCTTTGTAATGCATAAGGATTTTTCTGTAATTGGCACCCTCCGGGTCAATAAAATGCACATCACAGGTTGCCACAACAGGCTTGTTTAACTTTTCACCAAGCTCAACAATGCGCCTGTTTAAATTTTTCAAGTCCTCGTCAGTATTTATATGAGGAAATTCTTCTGATTCCTTCATATATGCATTATTCCCCAAAGGCTGTATTTCCAGATAGTCGTAGAATTTTGCTATTTCAATAAGTTCTTCTTCCTCCCCTCCGTTTACAAGAGCAGAAAAAAGTTCGCCCGCCTCACATGCAGAGCCTATTATAAGTCCTTCCTTCTTCTCTTCAAGAAGGCTCCTTGGTATTCTTGGTGTCCTGAAAAAGTATTTAAGATGTGATGCGGATACCATTTCATAAATATTTCTTATTCCCTGATGGTTCTTTGCAAGAAGTATTATGTGATGGGCTCTGTTTTTCTTTGCGGCATCTCTTGTATCAAAGTGCTCGTTCAAAACGGAATAATCTGTAATACCAAGCTTTTCAAGCTCATTCATCATGGCAAGAAAAACATCTGCCGTTGCAGCAGCATCGTCTACTGCCCGGTGATGGTTTTTAAGTACAACGCCGTAATGCTTTGACAAAGTGTCAAGCTTATGATTTGGCAAGTCAGGATGCAGGCATCTTGCAAGCACAAGTGTATCCATGTACGGAAATGAAAAATCAATACCCTGTCTTTCACACGCAAGTCTTATAAATCCTGTATCAAACTTTGCATTTTGTGCTACAAGCACCGTACCCTTACAAAATTCTATAAAGCTTGGGAGTATTTGCTCAATTGTGGGTGCATCCGCAACAGTTTCATCGGATATGCCTGTAAGGTCTGTTATGTGCTCAGGAATGGGCTTACCGGGATTTACAAAGGTAGAAAAATGGTCTGTTATCACTCCATTTGAAATTTTAACAGCGCCTATTTCCGTTATGCCCTCTTTTCTTTTGTCAAGGCCTGTTGTTTCTATATCGAACACAACAAAATCACTACCGGCTGTTACATTTTCACATCCAACCTGTATTTTTGAGCTATCATCAACAAGGTAACCCTCCACGCCGTAGATTACCTTGATTTTTTCATTATTTGAGGACGCTTTCATTCCGTCAGGATAAGACTGAACAACCCCGTGGTCTGTTATTGCCACCGCCTTATGCCCCCAGCTTATTGCCCTTTTTATAAGGTCTCCGGCAGATGTTACTGCGTCCATTGCAGACATTTGGGTGTGCATATGTAGCTCTACACGTTTTTCGGGGCTTTCGTCCATACGTGTAGGTCTGAAATCCTCTGTGAGAGCAACAGCATTTGCAGAAACGATTGTTTCCTTTGCATAATCGTTATACTGTGCTTTTCCACGCACGATAACAAAATTACCTTTTTTTATTCCCCCGATTGCTTTTTTGTATTCCTCATCATCCTCTGTTTTATTAATAAAAAGCTGTACAGAAACAGAGTCATTATAGTCTGTTATATCAAAGGTTATAAGATGAAATTCCTTTTCTGTTTTGCGGCTTTTTATATCACGTGCTTCCATGCCGAACACATGGCCTCTCACTATCACAAAACCGGAATTCTCATTTAGTGCACCTATTGGTACAAGCTCACCCCTGAAGCCTCTGCCGCACA
>CAZWCO010000064.1:0-1384 GCA_964632665.1 uncultured Lachnospiraceae bacterium
TTTATGTTTGCTATGTTAATCATTTTTCATCACCTTTGCAAATTTGTTTTATATACTCATATATCCACGAGGTTGCCGCCTTTGCTTCAAACATGGCGGTGGATTTCTCATCATCGGTTAAGTCGTTTTTAAGTTTGTTTATTATAGCATCATCAATGTTATCTTTGCCGAGAGCTTTAAGTGCCTGAACAATCAACGCCGTCTTATATGATAATTTTGAAATCTCTTTGTTGGTCGTTCTCTTAAATTTAATAGTTGTATTGTCATAGGTGTATTCTTTATATGCTCCGTCACTTACATAAGACCATGCAGCAGGAACCTGTGTTGAAAGTCCAAGAATATTAAGTGCAGTATCTCCGCAGGGAACAATGGTCCAGCCGAAGTTACGGGCAAGGGCATGCGCAACCTTGTCAGGATTGGGCACGATATATTCCTGCAAAAATTCATTGTACTCAGCCTTATAATATACTCCGCGTAATATCCTTTGTATAATATTTTCATTCTCTAAACGTGTCAAACAAACGCTGACAGTGGTCCTATCTGTAAGATCAACAAAGTCAATAGCAACAAACACCGTGCCGTTTTCGGCGTTTAATATTTTTTGTTTTATTTCATTCAAAAAATTAGGTCTTTTCACATCGCTCACCTCGTTAAAAATATTATACACTTTTCTTAACGAAATATCAATAGTTTTTATAATTTCTTTTGGAAAATTTAAAAAAGTTTATCGAATCAGTTTTATATTGTAACCAACTGGTTAATGGAGGAGAGGAAGCGGAACAAGTCCGCTTGCCTCACATCTGCATTGTAAAACCTTCATCTTCATCTAAATCCTCGCTCTCTTCGTATGGTTCGTTGTTGATTTCTTCTACCTCGTCAGGTTCTTCTGTCGGGGTTTCGGTTATGTCCTCATCTTGCTTTTTGCCCTTTGCTATAAGGGCAGCCGCAAGACCTATGGCACTACCTAATGCAAACCCAACATTTGAACCTGCATCCTTGGCATCAAGTTTCTTTTTCTTCTCTTCCGGATCATCGTCTTGGTCGTTATCCATCAGCGAAGCCACAGCTGTAATAGTACCGACACCAGCGTCGAGAAGAATGTTGCTGCTCCTATCGTAATTGCCAGGAACTTCAACAGATACTTTTTCAGCATATCTGTCGCTTCCTCCAAGGCTTCTAAGTTGGTTCTCATCTCCGAGGAGATTTCTGAAATAAAATTCTCTCTCATTTTCCCATCCTGTTTCAAAGCATTCTCCAAATCCTGTACCGTCTCTGTGTGTTTGTTCTGAATATAGTTTGTCATCTTGGCTAGCTCCTGTAGTAGCTGATTCATCAAGTCTGCCTGATTCTCGACTATCATATCGCTCGTTGCCAGCTCTGATAT
>CAZWCO010000064.1:1394-1625 GCA_964632665.1 uncultured Lachnospiraceae bacterium
ATTCTCTCTCAGTCTCCCATCCTGTTTCAAAGCATTCTCCACATCCTGCACCGTCTCCGTATGCTTCCTTTGGATATAGTTGGTCATATCCGCTATACTCCCTCACAAGTGCAAAGTCGTTTCTCAATCATTCTTAAGTACTCATTGATAATACTGTTATCTTACACATATAATACTATCTCTATATAAAATTGTAAAGGTCATTTCTTCGCAAAATATTCACAAAAATTC
>CAZWCO010000064.1:1635-6964 GCA_964632665.1 uncultured Lachnospiraceae bacterium
AAATAAGCGAGACAACCCTTGTATATCATAAGCTTCTTGTATATTGTCTATATTGAGCAGTCTGCCCTAAAGACAGCATCTCCTCCTTAGTTAAAAAATTTTGCCACATATCCCTGTACAAATACTGCCAGAATTATGAGTGGCAGAATATATGATACATATATTCTGAAAGCTTTGGGGAACTTTAATCCCAAGCCGCAGTTTACTTCGTTTAAGAAATTCTTAAAGCCCCAGCCGTATTTGCTTGTACAGAAAATTACATACACAAGCGCTCCAAGAGGAAGAATATTGTTACTTACAATAAAGTCCTCAAGGTCCATAATGTTGCTTCCCTCGCCAAAGGGCATAAAGCCTGACCACAGGTTAAAGCCAAGGATACAAGGAAGTGCAAGGACAATAATAAGCACTGTGTTGATTATAACTGCTTTCTTTCTCGTAGAGCCAAGGTCCATCCAGCATGAGATTATGTTCTCAAACACGGCGATTACAGTTGACACAGCCGCAAACAAAAGGAAAATAAAGAACAATGTTCCCCAAATTCTGCCGCCCGCCATATTAGCAAACACGCTTGGAAGTGTAACAAAAATAAGGTTTGGTCCGCTGCCCGGCTCTATGTTATAAGTAAAGCATGCAGGGAAAATTATAAGACCTGCAACAAAGGCAACAGATGTGTCAAGGATTGCTATTCTTATACCCTCGCCGGTAAGTGCATGCTTTTTGTCAATGTAGCTGCCAAATATGGCAACAGAGCCCATACCGATACTAAGAGTGAAGAAAGCCTGTCCCATTGCGTCAAATATTGCATTCTGAAGTCCGCTTCCTGTAAGCTTTGAAAAGTCAGGCTTTAAATAAAAGCTCAGGCCTTCCTTTATTCCGGACATGGTAAACGAATTTATTGCAAGGACAACCATTATAATTAAAAGACAAAGCATCATAACCTTTGTTATTCTTTCAACTCCGTTTTTAAGTCCCATGCCGCAAACTGCCATACAGCCAACTACAATTATTATCATTGCAACAGTCATCTGCCACGGCGACTGGGTAAGTCCTGAAAACACCGCTCCTATTTGCTCGGCGGTTATTCCCGGAGTAAAGGCGCCGGAAACCATTTTAAAGCAGTAAATGAGAAGCCATCCTGAAATACAGGTATAGAACATCATAAGAAGATAATTACCTGCCATTGCGGGATATTTCATAAGATGGAATTTTGAACCCTTTGGCTCAAGCACATCAAACGACTTTGCCACACTTCTCTGGCTTCCTCTGCCTACTGCAAGCTCCATTGCTAAAATTGGAAGTCCAAACAAAATTAAAAACGCAAAGTACATAAGTACAAATGCACCACCGCCGTACTTACCTGTTATATAAGGAAATCTCCATACATTTCCAAGTCCAATTGCACATCCGGCTGATATAAGCAAAAAGCCAAGACGTGACGAAAATTTTTCTCTTTCCATATTTTTTGTCCCTTTCAAAATCAATTACACTAAGTATATCATTAAATTTTAGAATTTGCAAGTATTTAATAGCTTGTTTAAGGAAACATTAATAAAAAAGGCATGAAAGGTTGATATATATGTATTTCAGAACAGACCTTGCAGACGAGGCAAGAGAGCTTACAAAAGGGGAAGCACAGGAAATCGAGGGTGTAAAGGCAGATACGGAAATAAAAAAAGACTTAAAGGTTACAACAGTAGAGGTTTTGAACGAAAAGGGTGAAAAGGCTCTTGGAAAAGCAATAGGCAAATATATTACTATTGAGGTGCCGGATATTAAATATTCTGCAGACGCATATGAAAGTGCCTGTCACACAATTGCAGAGGAAATAGGAATGCTCTGTGATATTGAAAACAGCACTCTTACACTTGTTGTAGGACTTGGTAACGAGAACATTACTCCTGACAGTCTTGGCACAAGGGCAGTATCGGAGATAATGGTAACACACCACATGAAGCAGCACGCACCGGAGCTTTTTGGGGACAATGTAAGCTCCGTTTGCGCAATTGCCCCGGGGGTAATGGGGACAACAGGTATGGAAACAGCAGAGGTTATTAAAAGCATTGCCGGGCGTCTTAAGCCTGACCTTGTAATTGTAATTGATGCTTTAGCCGCAGCAGATATTTCGAGGATTGGGATTACTGTGCAGCTTTCAGACGCAGGAATTCAGCCGGGAGCAGGCGTTGGAAACAACAGAAGCGGAATTTCAAAAAAGGAGCTGGGCGTACCTGTAATTGCTATGGGTGTTCCCACGGTAGTTGATGCAATGACCTTTATGGGCGACAATTCCGATACTAAAAATGAGCCACTTGTTGTTACTCCAAGAGATATTGATACAATTATTAAAAAGTGTGCAAAAACAATTTCCGGCGGCATAAACATGGCACTCCAAAAGGGAATGTCACTAAGAGAAATAGAGGAATATGTGGGTTGACAGAAAAAGCCTTTTGATGTAAAATAGTTGTGTTATGCAAAATATGGAAAGGAATGATATATTTGACCGCAATTAACAAGGGAATAAGCCTTGATTATATACCAATGACAAAGCTTAAGACTTCAACTGTTGGAATTTTTATTCACAGGCGTCTTAAAAAAGAAGAAGCAAGCCTTAATGCCATTTTACCAAAGATTTTAAAAAGAGGCTGTGGCATAGCAAAAACAAGAGTTGAAATAGAAGAATATCTTGATAATCTGTACGGTGGAGATTTAAGAGGCGGATGCTTTAAAAAGGGTGAGGACCAGGTAATATACTTTTCTGTGGAAGCAATCACGGAAAAATATACTACTAATAAAGAGCCGCTTTTTAAGAAAATGACAGAGCTTCTTATGAGCATTGTATTTGACCCTGTCACAGAAAACGGCGGATTTAAAAAGGAATATGTAGAGCAGGAGAAGAAAAATCTTATAGAACGCATTGAAAGCCTTAAAAACGACAAGCGCTCTTATGCGTCCATGAGATGTGTTCAGGAAATGTGCGCCGGAACGGACTTTGCCATCCCCTCATACGGAACAGTGGAGGATGTAAAGGAAATAGACAGCTCTTCCCTCTATGAGTACTACAAAAACCTTATACAAAACTCAAAAATTGAGATTTATGTTTCGGGAGAATGTGACATCCGAGAGGCAGAAAAAATTATAAAAGACAGTCTTCCACAAATAGAATTTAATGGCGGAGAAATTTCTCTTGACGGAATTCTAAAAAAAGAGGGCGATGTTAAATATGTAGAGGAAAAGCTTGATGTAACGCAGGGCAAGCTTTCCATGGGCTTTACAACAAATATCAACTCCACAGATGACGAATATTTTGCGCTTATGGTTGCGAACAGTATTTTTGGCGGCGGCGCACATTCAAAGCTCTTTAATAATGTCCGTGAAAAGCTTAGCCTTTGCTATTACGCATCATCCTCTGTTGACAGATACAAGTCAATCATGATTGTAAATGCAGGAATTGAATTTGAAAATTACAAAAAAGCGTATGATGAAATACTTAATCAGCTGGACTGTGTTAAAAAAGGCGATATTTCCGAGCTTGAGTATGTTTCAAGTATAAATGCTATTATAAACTCTCTTACAGCTTGCTTTGATGACCAGTTTGCAATGCAAAGCTTTAAGCTGTCCGAGGGGATTTTAAAGACGGGCAATACTCTTGAGGAGTGCATAGAGAAAATAAAAGGGGTAACCCTTGAAGACGCCGTAGCAGCAGCACAAAGCATCCGTCTTGATACGGTATATTTCCTGAAAGGAGCGAGCGTATGAATGTAACAAAAAGCGCCGTAACAGGCGAGCTACTTTATTATAAAAAGCATCCAAGCGGCCTTGACATTTACATTATGCCAAGGAAAGACTATTCAAACGGATATGCAATTTTTGGCACAAAGTATGGCTCTGTTGACAGCCACTTTCAAATTCCGGGAGAAACATTTGCCACAGAGGTTCCTGACGGAATTGCCCATTATCTTGAGCATAAAATGTTTGACATGCCTGACGGAAGTAATATATTTGACAAGTTTTCCGAGCTTGGTGCAAATGCAAATGCTTTTACATCCTTTAATACTACTGCATATCTTTTTAGTGCTACAAGCCATTTTGAAGAAAACCTATCTATACTCCTTGACTATGTCCAAACCCCGCACTTTACAAAGGAAAGCGTGGAAAAGGAACAGGGTATAATCGGTCAGGAAATTAAAATGTATGATGATAACGGACCTTGGCGTGTGTTTTTTAATCTTCTTGGCGCCCTTTATCACAACCACCCGGTTAAAAAGGATATTGCAGGAACTGTTGAGAGCATAAGCCACATAACAGACGAGCTCCTTTATAAATGCTACAATACCTTTTACAATCTGTCAAATATGATGATTTTTGTAACAGGTGATTTTAATCCGGAGGATATTGAAAGGTGTATTGATAAGGGAATTAAGAACTCCAAGCCGTTCAAAGAAGAAATAAAAAGGATTTACCCTGACGAGCCGGATACTGTTGCAAAGCCGAGGGTGGAACAGAGCCTTAGCGTAGCAATGCCGCTTTTTATGATAGGCTTTAAGGACACGGACAACGGCTATGCAGGAGACAGGCTTCTTAAAAAATATATTGAGGTTTCTATTATAAATAAAATCCTTTTTGCAAAAGGAAGCGAGCTTTTTGAAAGTCTTTTTGAGGAGGGACTTGTAAACGACAGCTTTTCTTCTGACTATACTGCTCAGCCGGACTATGCGCACGTGATGGTAGAGGGTGAGTCTGCTAATCCGGACGCAGTTTATAAAAAGGTTATGGATTATATAAAAAATCTCATGGGCAAGGGACTGTCTAAGGATTTGGTGGAGCGTACAAAAAAGGTTATCTGGGGCGATTATATAAAAAGCTATAACGATATTGAGGAATTTGCACATGCCTTTTTAAATCTTTATATGGCAGACGCTATGTACACAGATTATGAAAAGGTATATGACTCGGTTACCTATGAGGATGTTATGAACAGATTTAAAGACTTGTATTCCAAAAATAAAACGGCTATATCTGTTATAAACCCATTATAATTTTAAAAAGGAAATGTCTGCTTATGACATTTCCTTTTATATTGACATCTTACGGTAAGTGTGTTATACTTAATTTACATAATATACCATAGGGAGATGTTCTTATGACAAAAAAAATAATTAATATTTTACTCATCATTATGCTCGGCATTTTCACTTCCTCTATCTCTTTTGCGGGTAATATTATTTCAAATGACATGTACTACTGTACAGAGGGAAATACCATTACCTATGGAGGCTCATTATCCGGACTTGATGGCATATCAAATGATGACTATTCTTTAATTATCAATTTT
>CAZWCO010000065.1:0-6929 GCA_964632665.1 uncultured Lachnospiraceae bacterium
GTTATTTCTCTTCCTGCTGGAACAGAAATGTGTATGCCTGGTGACAACGTAGATATGAAGGTTGAGCTTATCACTCCAATCGCTATCGAAGTTGGTCTCCGTTTCGCTATCCGTGAGGGTGGTAGAACAGTTGGTTCAGGTGTTGTATCTGAAATCGAAGAATAATTGATTCTTTAAGACTGTGAGGATTTTCCTCACAGTCTTTTTTATTTTACCAAGTATTGACTTTGCTAATAAATTAGTATATAATGAAGATACTAATAATATTAAATTGTAAGGAAGTGAGAATATGTTGACTGTTTCTGATATAGCTAATGCTGTTAGTAAATTAGCTGAAAAGTATGACATAAAAGAAATTATGTTGTTCGGATCGTATGCTAACGGTACAAATAATGTGTCAAGTGATGTTGATTTGCTTGTAGAATTTAAATCAGACTATGTTTCTCTGCTTACACTTTCATCATTAAAAATTGAAATTGAAGAGCTTTTAAATGTTGAGGTTGACATTGTTCGTATGCCAATTCCTGAAAATGCACTTATTAAACCGGATAAGGTGGTGTCAATATATGCAGCATAGAGATTTTATTATAATTACAAAAATTTCTTCTGAAATTAAACTGGCACTTGATATGATAAAAGATATACCTTTTGACAAATTTAATAAAGATGAAATCTTAAAAAGAGCAGTATGTATGACAGTAATAAATATTGGTGAGCTTGTGAAAAGTCTGTCACCGGAGTTTAGACTGAAGCATAATGCAATACCATGGAAAGCTATCGCAGGATTCCGTGATGTTGCAGCGCATAAATATCAGACCTTGCATATGGAAGATGTTTACCACACGGTAATTAACGACTTCCCGACATTATATGATTACATCAAAAATCTAAAATAAGAATAATCAAAAAGGAATGGAAACTTTTTAGCTTCCATTCCTTTAATTATAGCTATAAATAATGTGCAAAAACGGGCTCATCCCTCGTTGCACATTTTATGAAATAAGTTCAAATGTTACATTCGGTGTGTCTGCATGCACATCACCAAAAACCTCCAACATAGCTGTACAATACTCTCTTAGGTCTTCCGGCAAAGACAAAAATCCATATATATTTACTTTAATATTTTCTCTATCTGACCATAAGTATCTCAAACAATCCCATAATGCATCCCAATTTTCTCCGTAATATTCGGGCAATCCAAATTTTGTTTTTAATATTAAATGTATCTCTCCCAAATACTTACAGCCTGTAAAATCCAATATAATAGGATTTTCTTTTATTGGTTTAAATGCATTTCTTCTCATTTCTTCCTCAAAATTCATCTTGTCACTCCTTATTCAATTTCAATAAATGTGTGGTAATGGTCATAAGTCACAAAAATCAATCCGTCATTAGAAAACAATATTCTTTCATTTCCCCTATATCCCAATTCATAGTTAATATCCGCTTCGTACCATATTCTACCTGAAGACATCGGCAAACGTCCATCTCTATTCCCATATATGCCTCCAAAAATCATTTTTCCTGGACACTTTAAGAACAAATTACCCTTTTTTGAATTCCATCCCTCTTTTATAGCTTGGTCAGTTGTTATGTAGTAATCCGGTAATTTACCATAAATCTTTAAGTGCCAATCTGCTCCATTAATTCCGCCATCGGTTGCTGTGCCTGCAAGAAGAGCTTTCAACCTTACAATTGTACACCTGCAATGAGGATGAATCGGCGGAAAGGGATCTACTATTTTGTCTATATCATATATTTTACCATTTCTTTTGCGACAAATCAAGCATGTTTTAAAATCAATCATTGTCTTCCAGATTTTCCTTTTTTTACTATAGTGCATATAATACCTCATTTCCTAAATAACAATTAATATTATTTTTCTAATACATATTGTATCAAATTATTCGTAGAAAATCTGTCAACTTTTAATGTGTCACAAGGGAGGTCTTTTTTGTCGACAATTTCTGTATTGACATTTATTTCTGTTTGTGGTATACTTAACTTGCGACACATCTGAATAATTTAGCCATAACTGGTGCATTTTACTATGGTAAAAATGCATCCTCTTTTTGCACCTTTATGGCGTAAAAGATGTGTCGCAGCATGAGGCTATGCATTTTTCGTGCGTAGCTTCGGCTGCGCACTTTTTTATTTGTAAATTTTGGAGGTATGAATATGAGAGTAGGAATGCAAATTACAATTGATAAGCTTGGACGTATCGTTATACCTAAGGAATACAGAGAATTCTATCATATAGGCAAGGAAGATAAAGTTTGTCTTATTGATACACCGGATGGATTGCTAATTACAAATCCAAAATACAAAATGGTAAAAATAACACAGGATGACAATTAATATGACAAAAAAAGGAATGGAAACAAAAAAAGCTTTCATTCCTTTTTTAAATAATGTGCAAAAACAGGCACGTCCCTCATTGCACGTCCCTCATTGCACTTAATTATACCACAAAAGCCGCGAAGTTTCCATACTTTTGCGGCTTTTTGTGTAAAAAAATCGAAGCTGCCTCACTTATTTAGTGAGACAGCCCCTTTTCATTGTAAACAAAGTGCAAACTATCTAAATAAATCGCTATGAGTTCCGGTTCTTTCAAAGACTATTATCCCATTTCCAATTTGATATATTAAAAGCCAATCGGGAGATATATGACACTCCCTGCATCCGGACCATTCGCCGGATAAATTATGGTCTTTATTTTTTTCAGGCAACGGCTCCTCAAGACAAAGTTTTTTAATAACAGCTTTTAAAAGTTCCATATCCAGATTTCTTTTTTCAACTATTTTTAAATCTTTTCTAAATTTAGTGGTATATTCAGGCTTTAGCACAAATCAAATACCCAAATCGGCAAACATTTCTTCAGCGGTATTAAAGCGAGCCTTACCTTCCTTTATAATTTTTTCTCCCTCATTTATGGCCTCAAGCGTTTGGTTATTTGGCTGATTTATCTTAAGTTCAAATGGAATTCCTTTTTCGCGAATAGATTGCTTTAAAAAAATATTAATTGCAGTAGTCATATTCATACCTATTTCACTAAAAAGTGCTTCTGCCTGTTTTTTTACCTCTGAATCCATTCTGATATTCATACTTGTATTTGCCATGTAAGACACATCCTTTCTCTATCAGTATATTCATTTTATCAAAAAATATGCCTATTGTCAACACAATAGGCATATTTTTTAAAAGTTTGCTGTATGGTAAACAATGTGCAAAAACAGGCACGTCCCTCATTGCATCGTTATAGCGCGTCCCTCGTTATAGCGTCCCTCGTTATAGGCACGTCCCTCGTTATACTTTTTAAAATTAGTTTGCAGGATTGTATTCTGGAAGTGAGCATGCCTCGTGAGCAATTTCTCTTAAGAGTGCCATATCAGCCTCCGGAACATTAGGATGCTTATATGTATTTTGTCTTACATCCATTCCTGTTAGATATTCATACCATGTAAGCGCTGCCAAAACTCTACCATAGTCATATGTAAGATGAGCACTTCCGTCCATGAACAACGCTCTTGCTTCCGGCTTATATGACTCGTCGCTTGTGTTTGCATTATCTTCGTACTCAGCAATTCCATACTTTGTTACTGCAAGGTGTAATGCTTCGTTTGCAGGTATAACTCTGTTTGGATTTCCAACTGTTTCTGCTGCCTTTAAGTAGTTTGCCTTAGCTGCTTCAAATACTGCAGTAAAGTATTGTTCCTTTTGAAGACCTTCTACAATTGGCTTGTATGTTTCGTAATCTTTTTCAATTTTGTCTGTATATACAGTCCAGCAACCATGCATCAGGAACTCTGCATCAGGACATACCTCTCTTACATGGCTTGCAATGTCTGTAATATATGGAGCTTCTTCTGTCCAGAATCTTTCAAAATATGGTGCATATGATGATCTTTGATGAAGTGTTACATAGTCCCACTTACCGCCGTCTGTTGCAATGCAGTCCGCAAAAGAACTGTTTTCTGTTTTCTTGTTTGTGTTGTCAGGCATCTTTTCTTTTCTTGTGTAAACATCAACGCCATTCATACGCTCCCAATGTTGCTTAATTGATGCACCACCCTTGTACATATTAACTGCGTAAACAGCAATACCGTCTGCAGCGCCTATTTCTGAAAGGTATTCAAGTGTGTCATCTGTGTGGCTGTTTCCGATTGCAAGAACTCTGAGTTCTTTTCTTTCACGGATGCCCGCACGCTTTGCTTCTACTTCTGCAGCGCTCATAGCATAATCAACTGCGGGGGCAGAATCCTCAAGTGCATTATCTGTTAAAATTGCAACTACGCCTCTTGTTGCAGGTGATGTTACGTCTGTAGCCTCTGCGTCCTTTGTTATACCTTTTTGGTTTGCCACTGCTATGTAACCTGCTGACCAGCTTGCATTTTCTATCTTTGCAAGTTCTTCGTCTGCAAGAGCTTGATATCCGAGAGCACAGATAATCATTTTAATTGCCTGTTCGTATGTTACGCTCTCACCCGCTCTGAATGTTCCGTCATTGAAGCCGTTGATGATACCTGCATCTACTGCAGCTTTTACATAAGGTTTTGCCCAAGCTGCACCTGCATCTGCGTCAAGGTCTGCAAAGCCTGTTACAGCGCCTGCAGGAGCTGAATCCGCAATACCTTTAAATCTTGTGATAACCGCAGCAAATTCTGCTCTTGTGATTGCACCCTCAGGCTTGAATGTTCCGTCAGGATAACCTGAAATAATGCCTTTATCAACAAGCTTTACTACTGCTGTTTCAACAACAGAGCCTGCCTCTACATCAGAGAACTTTGCCTCGGCAAAAGCTACCATTGATGAAAGAGCTATTGAAAGTGCAAGCATCATGCCGATTACTTTTCTTAAACTTTTCATAATACGTCTTGTATGATATAAAATCATACTCTCCTTTCCATTATCCTTTTATTATATTACACTACAAACAGTTCTGTTTGTCAACATAACAAATATTTTTTATGCAATACAAACAGAAATGCGAACAAAAATTGTACACCTCTTTTCCTTTAAAATCTTTTATATTATATATCAAAATCTACTATTTGTCAATAACAATTACCGAATGTAATATATTTCGTAATAAAATACAAATAGAAATAATAAAATAACTATTTGTAGGAGATGATTTGTATGAAAGCAGAGTTTGCAGAAAATCTTAGAAATCTAAGAGAAACTAATAGGATAAGCCAATCAGAGTTAGCAGAACGGATTAATGTTAACAAAAGCCTGATTTCCGCATACGAAAACCAATTAAGGCTTCCAAGCCTTAATGTTCTTTCAAAGCTTGCCGCACAATTTAACACTTCTATGGAATTTCTTCTTGGAATTAAAAGAAACAGTATGATAGATGTTTCAAATCTCACCCCCGAACAAGTTGCAGTTATTACAAATATTATAAAACAGTTTGAAATAGGAAATAAAAACCAATTTACACGTAACTAAAATACGCAAAAGCGGAAATACTGTCATATGACATATTTCCGCTTTTTACTTAAATCATACTATTAAAATACTCTTCAGATACCTGCAGCTGTCTTTTTAAAATTTCTTTCCACATATTTCCATGGATTTCGCCGGAGCCTTTAGATACCTTTGTCCTTTTCAAGTTTCCGTTTTCATCAAATTTCCTGTAAAAATAGTGGTCAGTATCCTTATACAGTTCCCATCCGTCCCTATCACAAAACCTTTTTAGTTCTCTCCAGCTTGGCATGAAATGCACTCCTCTATCTTTTGTATATCGTCAATTATCAATGTTTTAAATACATAAGGAATGTGACTTTTCCTGTTTGGTGCAGATGACCATACCTCAAATTCATTATAAAAATCAGTTGAATACTCAAGCAGAGCTTTTGCCAAATTCTTTTTTGCTTCCTTGATAGTCGGTGCATTTTCTATTATATCTATTTCATTTAACGAAAGTGTATAGCTTCCGTCCTCCTCTTTATATGCTTTTGCTGTAAACGTGTATGCAGAAAGCAAGCTTTCCATAAAATCTATGTTAGACAAGAGCATGTAATCACGTGTCTTTTTTATAAACTGAGGGCGTTTTCTTATTACGCTGTCTGCAACCTCACTCCAATTTTTTCTCACATCTGTTGCGTTTATTGTTAGCATATCATTCACCTATCTTTCACCCCAATTATATCATAAAGTGTACATAGTGTCAATAGTGTACACTTTATTTTATGGAATAATTTTTAGTTTTATTCAAAGGGTTTGTTAACAATCAGGACGCAAGAGGACAGTCTTTTTTTGTCATCTTTTTTATTACATAAAACTGTTTAAGGCAGTTTTGTGTTTTTTTCGAAGGATAAAGGGGCGCTTTTTTTATTGCGAATCGCCCCCTTTACCCTCCGAGCCTCCCAATCCCCCGAAAAAAATCGCTTTTCTGTCTCCTCCGTGCTCGATTTTGACACCGGTGGAAACTCGCAAAATTATTGCTCACACAATTCTCCACCTAGCCATTTGCGGTTTTAAAGGAAAATATCCGCAAATGGTTTGTCAAAATTAATACTCGCACTTTTTGCTTCGGATGTAAGTAGCTTTGATAGACCTTGCAAGTTTTATTTTGGGGGACTGTCTTTTTTTGTCGACAACTTCTGTATTGACTTTTATTTCTCTTTGTGTTATACTGTGCTTACCACACAAATTTAATATTTACAACATAAGCATGTATTTTTATTTAGGTAAAAGTGCAGGCTCTATTTTCGCATGTTTATGTTGTGAGAAAAATTTGTGTGGTAGCAAAGGGGCCCGGCATTTTTCGGTGCGTAGGCTTCTTAGCTACGCACTTTTTTATTTGTAAATTTTGGAGGTATGAATATGAGAGTAGGAATGCAAATTACAATTGATAAGCTTGGACGTATCGTTATACCTAAGGAATACAGAGAATTCTATCATATAGGCAAGGAAGATAAAGT
>CAZWCO010000066.1:0-6909 GCA_964632665.1 uncultured Lachnospiraceae bacterium
ATATGACACAGGGCCGATACTTTCGCTCATTCCGTATTTTGACACCATGTTCCGCGCAATTTCCGTTGCACGCTCAAGGTCATTTGACGCACCTGTGCTCACGTCATCCATTTTCAGTTCCTCGGCAGCACGGCCGCCAAGGAGGACTATTATGCGGCTCATCATTTCGTTTTTAGAAGTGTACATTGAATCTTCTTTCGGGAAATACATTGTATAGCCGCCTGCTCTTCCCCGGGGAATTATTGAAACCTGATTAACCGTTGCGCTGTCATCAACAAGATGTGCAAGCACGGCATGACCTGCCTCGTGATACGCTGTAAGTCTTTTTTCCTTTTCTGTTACTACTCTTGACTGCTTTTCGCTGCCCATCATTACCTTGACATTTGCGTCTTCAAGGTCCTGCTGGGTAATTTCCACATGCTCTCTGCGAGCGGCAAAAATAGCTGCCTCGTTCATAACATTTTCAAGGTCTGCACCTGAATATCCAACAGTTGATTTTGCAAGATTTTCAAGATTTATATCAGCCGCAAGAGGCTTGTTTTTTACATGAACCTTTAAAATTTCCTCCCTGCCCTTCACATCAGGAAGCGAAACAACTACCTGTCTGTCAAATCTGCCGGGTCGTAATAGCGCCGGGTCAAGTATGTCCGGTCTGTTTGTTGCGGCAATCATGATTACGCCTTCGTTTTTGCCAAAGCCGTCCATTTCTACAAGAAGCTGATTTAAGGTCTGCTCTCTTTCGTCATGTCCGCCGCCCATGCCGGCACCTCTTTTTCTGCCGACAGCATCTATTTCGTCTATAAAAATTATACAAGGCTTGTTTTTCTTTGCCTGTTCAAACAAGTCTCTTACTCTTGAAGCACCAACGCCTACATAAAGCTCAACAAAATCAGAGCCGCTTATTGAGAAAAACGGCACTCCCGCCTCACCGGCTACTGCTTTTGCAAGGAGAGTTTTTCCTGTTCCGGGTGGTCCTACAAGAAGTATACCTTTTGGAATTCTTGCACCAAGAGCAATAAATTTCTGGGGATTCTTAAGAAAATCCACAAGCTCTTCAAGCTCTGCCTTTTCCTCAACCGCTCCCGCAACATCTGAAAAAGAAACCTTATCTTTTCCGGACACATTTTCAACCTTTGAAAGATTTTTGGTAAAGCCTCCGCCCTTTGCCCCTCTTGCAGAAAACATCATAATGAAAAACATTATAACAAGTATAACGGTTGCAACAATATTTACTATATTAAATACGGAAACATGCTCCGAAGCCGCCTCCTGTACAAGAGTACCTGCTTCCATTTGCTGCGCCATTTTTTCGCCGCAGTCCTGATAGAAAATGTTCTGCGATGGGATGTTTACCTCAAAAGGTGTTGTATTATCCTTTAAGTAGTAGGTTACCTGATTTTCATCAAGGACCAGGCTTGATACCTTACCGCTGTTTATGTTGTTTACAAGCTCCGAATAGCTTACCTTAGCTGTTTTAAAAGACGGCTGAAACAAAAAGCTGAGAATAAAAAGGAATATTAAAATTCCAAACCATGTCCCTGCCCCTTTATACATTTTTTGCAAAGCATATGCCTCCTAAATATTTTCTATTATTACGCTGCAGGTTCCGTCTGCACACTCAAATCTCCTGTCATTTCTCATTCCTATAACAGAGGCAATCTCTCCGTTTACTGTGAGAATGGGGATTGTGCTTCTTTCATCTGCAGGTATTTTTTTATCTATAAAGTAGTCCTTAAGCTTTTTACTACCCTTCATTCCTGACGGGTAAAACAAATCTCCGTCCTTGCGGCTTCTTATCACGACAGAGTCACAGTGAAGAATTTTTAAGTTGCCGCCCGTTTCAAGAAGTGTTATTTTCATGCCGGCTTCCTTAATCTTTATTGTCTCGCCTAAAGAGATTTTGTATTCAAAAGGATTGCTTGTTTTTTTGTGTTTTATAACAAATTTCCCGTATGAAACCTCCCCTTCAAGAGTGGCGGAAAAAGAACATTTACTTCCTGTCTTCCCGGATGTACAAAGAGAAAGTACATTTTCTACATCAATATATGATATATCGTTTTTATCGCCTTTTACAAATTCAATGTACTTGTAAATTACCCGCCTTTGAAGCGCTTTATGAAAGGAAAGAAGCTTTGATATGTCTATGCCCTTATATGTAACGCATTTATCAAAGGCGTCATTTCCGCATCTATTTAAAAAATCGTCCTCACAGGTCAGAATTTCACTTTGACGGGCAAGGCTCTCCTCAAAGGAGGGGTTTATTTCTTTAAGGCGTGGGAAAATCACATGACGGACACGATTTCGCGTATAGTCAGTATCATCATTTGTACTGTCAGTACAGTAATTTATATTATATTCCCTGCAAAAATCTGAAATTTCTTTTTTTGATATATCAAGGAGCGGTCTTATAATATTTCCGTTTTTGTATTCTATTCCGGCAAAGCCACGAAGAGAACAGCCTCTTATGATATTCATAAAAACTGTTTCTGCCTTATCATCTCTGTGATGCGCAGTTGCAATAAGGTTAAAGCCATGTTCTTTTCTTACCTTTTCAAAGTAGGAGTATCTGACGTTTCTTGCAGCAGTTTCTACTGAAATTTTTTCTTCCTTTGCAACAAGGGGAATATTAAAGCGTTCCGCATAAAATGGTACGTTAAGGCTACCGGAAAGCTCACGGGAAAATTCCATGTCACGCACCGCTTCCTCGCCGCGAATTCCATGTTCTACATGACAGGCTCCTATTTCAAAGCCCATTTCCCCTGAAAGACAGCTTAGCACATTTAAAAGGAAAACAGAGTCCTCTCCCCCCGAAAGACCTATTAAAACTCTGTCACCGCGTGAAATAAGACCACCGGACAAAAGAGTTTTTTTAATTTTTTGAATTGTTTTGTTCGTTTTCATCATACATTATATTTACAAACTTTGTGTAAGCACCCTGCCAACCAAGCTTAAACGTTCCCGTTTCACCGTTTCTGTGCTTGGCAATAATACATTCTGCAAGGCCCTTATCTTCAGATTCCTTATTATAATACTCGTCTCTGTAAAGGAACATTACAATATCTGCGTCCTGCTCTATTGCTCCCGATTCACGAAGGTCTGCAAGCATCGGTCTTTTATCACTTCTGTTTTCAACGTTTCTTGAAAGCTGCGAAAGTGCAACAA
Organism: uncultured Lachnospiraceae bacterium; assembly: GCA_964632665.1. Taxonomy (GTDB): domain Bacteria; phylum Bacillota; class Clostridia; order UBA1381; family UBA1381; genus RGIG9115. The sequence goes on from CAZWCO010000066.1 coordinate 3,163, forward strand.
CCGGCACATCAAGCTCCTTGGAGAGAATTTTTAAGGATCGGGAAATGTCGGATATTTCCTGCTGTCTGCTCTCTGTTCGCTTTGATGATTGCATTAGCTGCAGATAGTCTATCACAATAAGCTTTAAGTTCTTTGTTTGCTTAAGACGTCTGCACTTTGCACGTATTTCCGACACGGAAATAGTGGAAGAGTCGTCTATATAAAGTGGCGCCTGATAAAAATCGTTCATGGCGCGACCGATTCTCAGCCAATCCTCCGAGTCAATGTCTCCTGTTCTTAATTTCTTTGAGTCTACCATTGCCTGTGAGCACATAATTCTGTTTACAATTTGTGTTTTTGGCATTTCAAGGTTAAAGATTGCAACGGTTTCGTTACTCTTAAACGCCGCATGCTCCGCAATATTTACCGCGAAGCTCGACTTACCCATACCCGGACGTCCGGCAATAAGGATAAGCTCTCCTCCATGGAAACCGCCTGTTCTCATGTTAAGCATGTCAAAGCCTGTATCAAGTCCGTTTATTTTTCCTGAATTGAGAGAATTTTCAACCATACTCTCATAGGCTTCCATAACAATATCGCTTACAGGCAATATATCATTTTTCTCTTTTGCCGCCGAAACATCAAAAATAAGCTGTTCGGAGCGGTTTAAGATGTCGTCAATATCCTCACTGTCATCATAGGCTTCCTTACATATTTTTGTGCTTGCAGAAATAAGCTTTCTGAGAAGTGCCTTTTGCTTGATTATGTTGGCATAATACTTTATATTTTCCGTTGTGGAAACAGAGGATGCAAGATTTGCAAGATATATGCTTCCACCTATTCCGTCAAGCTTGTCATACTTTCCAAGAACTTCTGCAATAGTTACAAAATCAATTGGCTTATTTTCGTTAAATAAATCAATTGCAGCAGCGTAAATTTCTCTTGCAGGAGCAAGAAAGAAATCTGCCGGGGATACAACCTCGATCGCCTCGGATATTGAACTGCTGTTTGCAAGTATGCAGCCGGCAACTCCCTCTTCTGCCTCACGGCTGAACGGAAGCTCCCGGTTTATAATTATATCATTGTTATCCATTTACTTCCGCCTCCTTAAAAATTAAAGTGCTGTTACATTAACCTTAAGCTTAGCCGTAATTCCTGCATGGACTTTAATGTCTATGACAGTAGCACCAAGAGTTTTTATGCCGTCCGGAAGAACAAATTTCTTTTTATCTATTTTTATATTATGCTGCTTTGAAAGCTCGTCTGCTACATCCTTTGATGTGATTGAGCCAAAAAGCTTTCCGTTTTCGCCGGCTTTTGCCTTAAGCTCAACTGTAAGCTCCTTAAGCTCACGAACAAGTGCCTGTGCATGCTCAACCTCTTGCTGACGCTTATATTCTGCACTTGCAGCCTGTCCCTCCATAACATTTATGTTTGCGTTGTTTGCTTCTTTTGCAAGACCTCTTGGAAGCAGAAAGTTTCTTCCGTAGCCGTCTGAAACTTCAACAAGCTGTCCTTTTTTGCCTTGTCCTTTTACATCTTGTGTTAAAATTACTTTCATTTTATTTTTCCCTCTCTTCATTAGCTGAAAGATATGTGCCTATCGCTTCAAACAGTTCAAGACGAATCTGTTCAAAGGACTTATTCTTTATCTGAGCACCGGCAACTGTACTATGTCCGCCGCCGCCAAGCTTTTCAAGTATCTCCTGTACATTTACATCACCAAGGGCTCTTGCACTTATACAGATTTCATCATCAGCCGGATACAAAACAAATGACGCAACAATGTTGTCAATATTCATCATATCGTCTGCTGATTGTGCCGCTATAACTCTTATATTTGGATAAGACTTGCGGCATATGGAAATACCTATCCTGTCATATACTCTTTCCATGCTCTCTACAATCGAAGCTCTTGCATCGTATTCTTCCTTGTCAACGGTAAACATCTGCTTTACAGCAATTGTGTCAAGGCCGTGACGTCTTAAGTATGACGCTGCCTCAAAGGTACGGACACCTGTTTTGACTATAAAGTTCTTTGTGTCCATAAGAATACCCATGTAAAGTGCCTGAATTTCTATCTGGTTAATGGAGTCTCCAACGCCCATATATTGCAAAAGCTCTGTTACCATTTCACATGTAGAAGATGCAAAAGGCTCATGATGAGTAAGTGAAAGAGGACTGATAAAGTCTGTTGAACGTCTGTGATGGTCTATAAGTACAATTTTGTCTGTCCTTGACAAGATTTCAGCAGACGGAAGAAGCGCAGGTCTGTGAGTATCCACTATAACAATAAGTGTCTGGTTATCAACAATTTCCTCTGCTTTTTCCACACTTATCAGCATTCCGCTGTACTGTGGGTCCTTTTTAACTCTTTCATAAAGCTTGTCAACTGCCGCCATATTATCACATATAATATACGGCTTTTTATCAAGAACTCTTACAGCTCTTTGAATTCCCATGGCAGCGCCAAATCCGTCAAAATCTATGTTGTTATGCGCCATGATTACAACCTTGTCAACGGATTTTATAAAGTTTTTGATTGCAATTGCGCTTGCTCTTGCCTTGGCTTTTGTACTCTTATCATATTCTTTAATCTTACTCGCATAGAATCTGTACTGTGTAGGCTCTTTAACAGCTACCATATCTCCGCCGCGTCCGATTGCCAGGTCAAGCGCCGATCTTGCACCGCCTTCATTTTCAGGTATCGTGCCACCTGTACCAATGCCGATTGTTATACTAAAAGGAACGTTAACCTCTTCGCTGAGAGTTCTTACATTGGTAATTAAATCAAACTTTTTCTCTATATAGCTGTCAAGATGCTTATGTTCAAAGAGGACAAAATATTTGTCTCTGTCAGTTTTCTTGAGTATACCGCCGGACTCCTTTACCCATGAGGACACAAACTGGTTTATTTTGTAAAGTATGTCCTGACCTTCTGCATCATCTGTTTTTTGTAGTACGTACTCATAGTTGTCAATGCTTATAAGAGCTACATCATAATGTTCTTCAAAGTACTTGCGTTTTATTTCACTTTCACGGGTTTTGTCCACAAAATACAGATATACGGTGTACTTATCCTTGTCATCGTCAGGTATATCAGATGATGTAATAATCTGCCCGAACACTCTGTATTGCTTTCCGTTATGACAGGTTGTTCGCTCTATTTTACCTGACTTGATAACAGAGCTCCACTTAAGAGACGGGAAAACATTTTCAAGCTTTACTCCATAAAGGTCGCTTATGCCCATCATTTCGCTCATTTTGTCGTTATACCACATAATGTCGCCTGCTATGTTCATAATACATATAGGCATTGGGAAAAATCTTAGAACGTTTCCTGAGGAGATATTTTCCTTATCATTCATTATGTCAATATAATTTTTTGTTTCCGAGCCGCGTCTAAAGAATACAAAAAGTGCATATATAATTACAAGCACACCAAAAATACTCTCCAGAGCATAAATATTTTCCCATTTTTGAGAGATATTAAATACACCAAACCCAAAAAGCATTATTCCGCCTGCCATTGCAAGTGTGAGAAGAATACTTATTGTTCTTCCGTAATTTTTTTTCATAGCTCCTCCTGATTTTTAGAAAAGCATTTTGTTTATGTTTTTCGTTTGCTATCTTCTTGTTCTTACACCGATATGTGACCTTAACTCCGACATATCTCCAAATGCTGTTTCAAGCTCATGCCCTGAGTCCTCCGCAATGGCTGTGAGCTCGGCAATTTTTTCGTCAATTGTCCTGAAATCAAGTCCCATT
>CAZWCO010000067.1:0-6909 GCA_964632665.1 uncultured Lachnospiraceae bacterium
AAGAACAATCCGTATACCTGTTCATATGGTTGAAACAATAAACAAGCTTGTCAGAATATCACGTCAGCTTGTACAGGAATTTGGCCGCGAACCGACTCCTGAAGAGCTTGCAAAAGAGCTTAACATGCCAATCGACAAGATTCGTGAAATTACAAAAATCTCCCAGGAGCCTGTTTCTCTTGAAACACCAATCGGTGAAGAAGAGGATAGCCATCTTGGTGATTTTATAGAGGACCAGGATGCACCTGCACCATCTGAGGCTGCAAGCTTTGTTCTTTTAAAGGAGCACCTTGTGGATGTTTTGAAAACTCTCACACCAAGAGAAGAAAAAGTATTAAGACTCCGCTTTGGCCTTGACGATGGAAGACAAAGAACGCTTGAAGAGGTTGGACACGAATTCCAGGTAACAAGAGAAAGAATAAGACAAATCGAGGCAAAGGCACTCAGAAAACTAAGACATCCCTCAAGAAGTAAAAAGCTTAAGGATTATCTTGACTAAACCGAAAGGAATTTAAGTATATGCAATGGCTTAAAGTAACTATATATACAACTGCAGAGGGAATAGATTCTGTCTGCGGCAGACTTTATAATCTTGGTATTACTGGCACAGAAATTGAAGATTTTGATGACTTCACAAGCTTTCTTGATGAGAATAAGGATGTATGGGACTATGTGGATCAGGAGCTTATAGACAGCAAAAAAGACGAAACAAAGGTCATTTGCTATGTAAGCGGAACGCCTGACGGAATGGAAACTCTTGCAGATATTAAAGGCTCTCTTGCAGAACTGAAGGATTTTGACAAGGAAGGCGTCTTTGGCAGACTTGAAATTGATGAAACATCTCTTGATGAAGAGGATTGGGCAAATAACTGGAAGCAGTATTTCCATCCTCTTGAAATTGGAGATAATATTCTTGTTTGTCCACAGTGGGAAGTCCCTGAAAAACAAACACGTATGATATTTAAAATTAATCCGGGTATGACCTTTGGTACAGGCTCTCATCACACTACAAAGCTGTGTATTGAAAAGCTTGAAAAGTACATAAAGGACGGAAGTATCATGGCAGATTTGGGGTGCGGAAGCGGAATTCTTTCTTTAATTTCGCTTATGCTTGGCAGCACTCACGCAACTGCCGTTGATATAGACCCCAACGCTGTAAAAATTGCATACGATAATGCAGACCTGAATAATGTTGATAAAGAAAAACTTCGTGTTATGTCGGGAAATGTCCTTGACGACGGTAACCCGGGTAATGTGATTGCTGACAGAAAATACGATGTTGTGTGTGCAAATATAGTTGCCGATGTAATAATAGCTCTCCTGCCTTTTGCACTTCAAATCTTAAAGGATGACGGCGTGTTTATTACCTCCGGTATAATCCTTGACAGGAAAGAGGATGTAAAACGTGCTCTTGTGCATAGCGGCTTTGAAATAGCAGAAGAAAACATTTCAGGCGAATGGTTATGCTTTGTTTGCAGAAAGGCGAAAGCATGATATACAATATAGGTCAGGAATGTGGCTTTGAATTTAATTTCTACCTTGTATGCGGCAAGGAAAATTTTCTTATTGACGGTACAAGCAGTCAGCACGGAAAGCAAGCTCTTGAACAAATAGAAAAGCATGTTCCTATATCAAATATCACTGCTGTTATATTTACCGGTACAACACCTGTGAAATCGGGATATTTAAAGTATTTGCTCGAAAAAAACAGGAACATTAAAGTATATGCAACAGTTACAGGGCTTCGGAACATAAAAGAGGTGCTTAACTTTGATTTTGATGGTGTTATGTGTAAGCACAAATCCACTTTGTCACTATCCGGTACGGAGCTTGAGTTTTTTGTGACGCCTAATGTGCCCGATCCTGATAATATGATGATACATTATAAGGACGAAGGCGCTTTGTTTTCAGGAACAGTCTTTTCTGAAGATTGTTATTCCTTCCTTGCAGGTAACAGTGATTTTACACTTACTGCCATAGAAATTGCAGAAAACCTTGGTATAAGCAGGATTTACAGTTCATATGGGAATTGTATTGAAAATGTAGTCGAAGCTGTAAACGAGGGAAAAAAGCTTTTTGTAAATAAAGAAAAATCAGGAAAGAAAGTCCTTGTAGCATATACAAGCCTGACAGGAAACAACAAAAAAATTGCGGAAGCTGCAAGAGAAGAACTTACAAAGCACAATGTAAATGTAGCTATGGTTTCTCTTGAGGAGCAAACACCTGAAATATATGACTACGATGGTCTGGTACTTGCTACATATACAAAAAGCAGAAACATGCCTGAGTGTGTATGGAGTTTCTTAAAAAGCATTGATGTAACAAGAGCAAAGGATATACCATATCTGGTGCTTGGCTCATGTGGCTGGAGCAACGAGGGTGCGTATATGGCAAATGAAATCCTTTCAATGCTGAAACTAAAAAAACTCAGCAGGGCAGATACATGTGTTTTTACACCGGATTATGATAATATCACGGAAGTTAAAGACAAAGCAAAGCTTCTTGCCTTAGAAATAAATAAAATTACGGAGAATACAAATGCCTAAATTTTTTGTAGAACCATCAAAGATTTCGGATGAAATAATAACCATAGACACAGAAGATGTAAACCATATAACACGGGTTTTGAGGATGAAGCAGGGCGATAAGGTTACAGTCTGTGACTCGGCAGGGTATGATTATAATGCCGAAATTTTTGAAATAAATAAATCCGCCGTCCTTTGTAAGATAATAAACAAGGTTAAGTCGGATACAGAGCCTGATTTGAAGGTTATACTTTTTCAAGGTATTCCAAAAGGCTCAAAGATGGAATATATCATCCAAAAAACCACGGAGCTTGGTATATCAAAGGTAATTCCCGTGTCTATGCACAGGTGTGTTTCCAAAATAGAAAATAAAAAAGATGGAGACAAAAAAAGAGACAGATGGCAAAAAATTGCCGAGTCTGCTGCAAAGCAGTCCGGGCGCGGAATTGTGCCGGAAATTGAAAGTCCCATTTCTTTTTCGGAGGCTGTGGAAAAGCTTATAGAGTGCGAGCTTGCATTTGCGCCTTTCGAATGTGAAGAAGATAATAGCATAAAAAATGTTATAAGAGGGATAGAAGGTAATAAAACCGTTGGTTTTATCATCGGTCCGGAAGGCGGATTTTCGCCGGAGGAAATAGAAAAGCTTACAAAAAAGGGAATTCCCGCTGTAACGCTTGGGAAACGAATTCTCAGAACGGAAACTGCCGGAGAGGCAGTAGTTGCAATGCTTATGTATGAGGCAAACGAACTTTAAGAAAAGGAAGGTATAAAGAAATGAAAAAATTATTAGTAGCACAATCAGGAGGCCCAACAGCCGTGATTAATTCATCCCTTGCAGGAGTTGTGGATTTTGCCCTTAAGTCCGGTAAATTTTCTGCAGTACTCGGTAGTATAAACGGAATAGAAGGTGTATTAAACGAGAATTTTTTTGATATGCAAAGGTTTGAAGATGAAAGCAGAATACAAATCTTAAAGCAAACCCCTTCGTCATATCTTGGCTCATGTCGTAAAAAGCTTGATAATACAGACGAGACATATGAAAAGATATTTGGCATTTTTGAAAAGTATGAAATCGGTGCTTTTGTGTACATAGGCGGCAATGATTCAATGGACACGGTAAATAAGCTAAGTAACTATGCATGCAAAAAGCAAAAGCATGTAACAGTAGTTGGCGTTCCAAAAACAATTGATAATGACCTTGTTCTCACAGACCATACTCCCGGATTTGCAAGTGCTGCAAAGTATGTTGCAAATTCAATAAGACAGCTTGCTCTTGATACAGCTGTGTATGATATGAAATCAATTATTGTGGCAGAGATAATGGGTAGAAATGCCGGATGGCTAACAGCAGCTGCAGCTCTTGCAAATGACAGTGCCTTTTCACCGGTAGACATTATTTGTATGCCGGAGGTAGCATTTAATCCGGACAAATTCCTTGCAAAAACAGCGGAGGTGGTTGACAGAAAAAGAACAACTGTAATAGCTGTTTCAGAGGGTATCTGTGACGAAAACGGCGAATACGTTTTATCAGGTCTTGCAAACAGAGCTAAGGATGACGGCTTTAGTCATGCAGCGCTTGGAGGCGTAGGAAGATATGTAGAAAGCCTTATCAGTCAAAATTTAGGAATTAAAACCCGTGCTCTTGAATTTAGTACACTTCAAAGATGTAACGCAGAAACAGCGTCACGCTGTGACATAGAAGAAGCCTTTGTTCAGGGCGCATCAGGTGCTATGTGTGCAGCAGAGGGAATAGGCGGCGTAATGATAGGTCTTAAGAGAAAGGACACAGAAAAATATTCTGCTGATATTACAAACTTTGACATCAGCCTTATCGCAAACGAAGAAAAGAAAATGCCCGCAACAATGCTTGGACAGGACGGATTTAGTGTAACAGACGAGTTTATAAAATATGCACTTCCTCTTGTTGACGGTCATCCCGATATCGTTTATAAAAACGGAATTATGCAATTTGAAATAAGAGACTAAATAAAATAAGCTTCCCGATTACTCGTTTTCGGGAAGCTTTGTTATTGTTTCTGTAAGAATTTTAAAAATATTGGCTGATGCCGATACCTGCATAAGCAAATCGTTTAATCTTTCCTGATTGTTTCCCTCAAGCTCAAAAATAGGATTTGCAACAGTTCTTATGTTTTCAGTGACATACAAATGGGCTTTGTTCTGGTTTAATACGAAAGATGTATAGGTCTTTTTCACTTCTTCCTCCGAAAGATTAGCCGGAATAATCTTTTGTATTGTAGCCATATCAAGGGTTTGCTTTAAGGTGCATACAATAAGCAGATATGCAAGGTGTACCTTTGAATATTTTTTCTTTACAGGGGGAGGGATTGTGCCAAGCTTCACGTAATTGTTAATCATAGACTGAGTAATTTTCTTTTCTGTACCAATTGTTTTATAGTAAATCTCTAGATATTTTTCAAGCAAAGAAATTACCTGGTCCATATAAAGCTCTATATCAGGAAGCTGTTCCCATAGAGGCAGGGAATAGTTTTTAAGACTTTCTTCAATATCATTAAAAGTTTTTATTATATTTTCTTTGACAATATACATGATTAAAGAACTCTCCTTTTATTATTCTATCTTATTATACACCCTATTTCAAATAATTTCAAGTATAATATTGACACAACAAGAAAAATATGATATAGTATTTAATACGAGGTAATATAATATTTAAAAACGGGAGTTGGTATTGTGTATTCAAGATATTCTGATATTCGTGAAATGTTGGAGGGCAGCTCTGTAAAATTTGAAAATAAAACTGCATTTAAAATAAAGCTGGATAGCGGTTACAGATGCGTAACCTACAAGGAGCTCAAGGAAGAAACAGATGCCTTGGCAGCGTTTCTTGTAAAGAACGGATATAACAGGAAAAGAGTTGCTGTTATAGGTGAAAACAGCTATGGATGGATGCTTTCATTTCTTGCGGTGCTATCTTGCGGTGGTGTTATTGTGCCACTTGACAGAGGACTTATGGAATATGAGCTTGACGAGCAGCTTTCAAGGTCAGGGGCAGAGCTTGTATTTTGCAGCAGCAGTTTTTATGAGCACTTAAAAAGTAAAACAGAGCTCGAAGCCATTGAAATTAATTCAGATGAATTTAACGGTATAATAAGAGAGGGCAAAACCTACGACAAAACAGAGTATAATGAGATTAACATAGATATTAACAAAATGAGCATACTCCTGTTTACTTCGGGAACTACCGCAAAGTCAAAGGCTGTAATGCTTTCACAGAATAACATTATGTCCAATGTATATGCACTTTGCATGTGGGAAAAGTTTGAGGATGATGACGTAAGTATGGCACTACTTCCGTTCCATCATGCTTTTGGTATGGTACAAACTGTATTGTTTTTGTCCCTTGGTATATGCAACGTGTTCTGCGAAGGCTTAAGAGTTGCAAAGTGCCTGACAGAATACGGAGTAACTGTGTTTGTAGCCGTTCCTTTAATTGTTGATGAAATAAAGAACACAATATTCAGAAAGCTCCGTAAAGAAAATAAGCTTGGACTTATAAACAAGCTGAATGCTCTTGCTGGAATTTTAAATAAAATGCACATCGATGTAAGACGCAAGATGTTTAAGGTAATCATAGATAAGCTTGGCGGCGGACTTCGTATGATAATTGTTGGTGCGGCAGCTGCAAACCCTGATACTCTTAATTGGCTTAACAATATTGGTATATTAACTATTCAGGGATATGGACTTTCAGAAACATCACCTGTTGTATCTGCAGAAAATGATGAAAACATGAGATTGGGCTCCGTAGGTAAAGCACTTCCCGGAATTGAGGTTAAAATAGTAAATCCTGACGATAAAGGACTTGGAGAGATAGCAGTAAAGGGCGAAAATGTAATGCTTGGGTATTACGGCGATGAAGAAGCAACAAACGCTGTAATGGACAATGATTATTTCCTTACCGGTGATATAGGAAGACTTGATAAGGACGGATATATATTTATTACCGGCAGAAAAAAGAATGTTATCGTTCTCCATACAGGTAAAAATGTATTCCCCGAAGAAATAGAAGCATTAATTGACCAATGTGACGCAGTTAAGGAATGCGTGGTTTATAATGTTCAAAAGGGCGGACGTGACTGCATAAGTGCAAAGATTGTTTATGATGTAAACATGGAATATGAAGATGCCCAAAAACAGATAAACGAGCATATGGAAAAGGTTAACCGTATGTTAATTGATTACAAGCAAATCAAAGAGTGGGAAATTACAGATAAGGAAATGGAAAAAACCACAACAAAGAAGATTAAAAGAGCAAACATTTAAATTAGGGCTGTTTATAAAGTCAGTCCACAATCCAAGGGGATGGAATAAAAATAGTGCAGAACGGACGAAACGCAGTATT
>CAZWCO010000068.1:0-6907 GCA_964632665.1 uncultured Lachnospiraceae bacterium
TATCAGTTTCTATACTGATTTCCTGCCTTGGCATTGTGTTTGCGGATAATCTTGTAACACTGCTTGCTCCGGGATTTACAGGGGAGAAGCATGTACTTACAACTCAGCTTACATCAATAATGTTTCCCATGATTATTTTTACGGGACTTGCATTTTCCTTTGTGGGACTTTTGCAATCCTACGGAGAGTACAACATACCTTCAATTATAAGTCTTGTTTCAAATGTTGCAATTATTTTATATTTTCCGCTGTTTTCGGACAGGTTTGGAATCTATGGACTTGCATATACAATGCTAATTGCATGGAGCTTACAGGTGATTGTACAAATACCGTCCCTTGTGAAATTCAGATTTAAATTTAAACCGTCAATAAAGTTTAAAGATAAAAATATAAAATCGGCAATCATGCTTGCAGGACCTATGCTTGTAAGCACCTGGATTCAACCGCTTTATTCAGTTGTCAATTCCCGTCTTGCATCAGGCATAAGCGGTGCACCGACAACTCTGGAGCTTGCTAACCGTCTTTATATTGTAATGACTGGTGTGTTTTCCTTTGTTGTTACAAACCTTATATTCCCAAAAGCTTCAAAAGCCAATGCTGAAAATAATCTTGAGGAAAGTAAAAAACTTATTGTTATGAGTCTGAAAGCAATGATATATATTCTTCTGCCACTTACTGTGGGTGTTATATGTCTTGCAAGACCTATTACTAGTATTATATATGAACATAATAAATTTTCAGCAGAAAGTGTTACAGCAGTTGCAACAGCACTAAGGTGTTACAGCGTTGGAATGGTTGCTCTTGCAATTAACGAGGTTTTGAGCAAATACTTCTTTTCAATGAAAAATTCAAAAACTCCTATGCGAAACTCTATTATAAGCATGGTAATAAATATTGCTTTTGCATATGTGCTTTTTAATATCTTTAAAACTCCCGGACTTGCACTTGCAGCCGCCGGAGGAAGTGTTACAAATGCCGCACTTAACTGGTTTTCGCTTAAAGATAAAAGGTTGTTCGGTAAAGAAGAGTTAAAGACGGTTGTTAAAATAATTGCAGCCACTGTTATTATGGCTGTGGTTGTATTTGCTGAATATGCAATTTTAATTCCTATGACAACTGGTTTTACTGGAAATATTTTAATTTGTGGCATATGTGGATTTAGTGGAATTGTTGTTTACTTAGGTTTTTCTTATGTTTTTAAGATTGATTTAATTGTAAATCTAATAAAAAAAGAGAAAGGTAATGACTGATGAAAAGTTCTATTCTTTCGTTTTTATATAACATTATAATTATGCTATATAAAAATCTTTCAGATAGTATTATATGGAAATGGCTTGGCAAAATTCATAAAATTTTAACTACCTCTTTTTCTCGTAGTGTTGTAATGTCGGCTATAAAACACAAAGGAAGTCTTAATTTTGAAGAATCAAGCTTCTTTTGCAAGGTTTTAAGAATTCCAACGGCTGTTATTTCATCCCTTGGCAAATTTTTTACAGGAATAATAAAAGACTTTGTAGATAAAAGTATAGCAGCTAAGTATGCAAAAGGATATCTCTCCGGATTTTTATCAATTGATGTCAGGTTTTTTGCTTTAATGAGTCTTTTTGGCGGTGCTGCCGGTTTTATGCTCAGGCTTTTTAAAGGAGATTTTTCTGTAATTTTACTTGTTTTTTCCGTTATCGGTTTTATGCTATCTTTCGTAAAAATTAAGCTGGCTGATTTTTTGGATGATAGTATATTTGTTAGATTTTTTAAGTCGAGTCTTGGATTTGAAGATTTAAGCTTTTGCGTGTACCGGGAGAGTGCAGACTACCATATGTATTTAAGCGGTGCTGTTGTTGGAATAATTACAGGAATTTGCTTTGCGTTCAATTCCTTTTTTATCGTAATTCCCGCTGTCTTGTTTGCTCTTGGCATTATAGCAGCATACCCGGTTGTAGGAATTTTCTTTGGAGTTTTCTTTGCACCAATCATGCCTACTCTCGCAGTTGTGGGAATTTGTGTATATACTGCCATTTGCACTATCGCCAACAAATCATACAGGGGAGAATATGGAATTAAAATGGGCAGATGTGGGCTTTCCTTAATGTTGTTCATTTTGATTTCAGCTATTTCCACCATTTTTTCTGTCTCTCTTAAGGGAAGTATAGGCGTCCTTGGTATGTATATTATTTTTATAGGATTTTATTATATAATAAGAGATAGCGTACGCAGGAAAGAGACACTTGTAGGAATTTTTAAAATAATTACATTAAGTGCTTTTATAGTATCACTTTACGGTATTATCCAGTATGTGTTTAAAATCGACACAACAAACGCATGGATTGATGAAGAAATGTTTGAGGAAGCTACAATGCGTGTATATTCAACTCTTGCAAATCCAAATGTTCTCGGTGAATACCTTATTCTTGCACTTCCTGTTTGTGCTCTAGTATTTATTAATTACACAAAGACTTTATGGCAAAAAATTGTTTACGGATTATTTTTTGCATGTACATTGTTATGCCTTGTACTTACACAGTCAAGAGGCTGCTGGATAGGATTTATTGTTTCGGCATTTTTGTTTATCACATACTACAAAAGCAGTATATGGAAGGTGCTTCCGTTCTTTCTGTTGCTTTTGCCCTTAGTAGTTCCGGAAACCATTATTAACAGACTTTTGAGTGTGGGAAATATGTCCGACTCATCAACCTCATACAGAGTATATATATGGTTTGGAACACTTTCCATGTTAAAATATTTCTGGCTTGGCGGAATTGGTCCCGGAGAAGCAGCATTCAGGAACATTTATCCGTATTTTTCATACAGCGGAATAGTAGCACCACACTCCCACAATTTGTATTTACAATTAATGGTTGAGTCGGGAATTATGGCATTGGCTGTGTTTGGATTTACAATGCTTATATTTGTCAAGGATATGATAAATGTTCAGGTTAAAAACAAAAAGTACGGACTTGAAGCAATGGCTCTTATGAGCGGAGTTGCAGCATTTCTTGTACAGAGTATGTTCGATTACACTTTTTATAATTACAGAGTTATGGGTATTTTCTTTATGGTGCTTGCTCTCGGAGGTGCACTTGTTAATATAAGTTCCAAAGAAAATTATATAAGCGGGGGAAAACAATGAAAAAAATAATAGAAGTTTCAAGTGATACAAATATAGGAGGCGCAGGTAAATGCTTACTTACCCTATTATCTGAATATGACAGAAGTAAGTATGAATTAAAGGTTATTATTCCCAGAAATAGCCTTCTAAAGCCTCATATTGAAGTTCTGGGAGTAGAAATTATTGAGGTTGACGGGATTTCTGACAAGTCTCTTGACATGAAATGTGTGGGTAAAATATACAGGATTTTAAGACGTGAAAAACCGGATTTGGTTCACACACATGCTTCTATGTCTGCACGAATTGCGGCAAAGCTTGCCGGTATCAAAATTATTTATACAAGACATAGCGTTTTTCCGCCGGCAAAAGCAATTTCACAGGGGATTGGTAAAAAGATTAATGGATTTGTAAATAACTTTTTGTCTGACGGAATTATAGCTGTTGCAGAGGCGGCCAAAGAAAATCTTACAGATACAGGTGTTGATGAAACAAAGATTAATGTGATTTTAAATGGAGTTACAGGTCTTATTCCCGATACCAATGAAAAGAAACTTGAAACAAGAAAAAGATTTGGACTTGGTAGCGATGAAAAGATTATATCAATTGTTGCGCGTCTTGAGGATATTAAGGGGCATGATTACTTTATAGAGGCAGCAGATATGCTTTTGAAAGAAGGTATAAATGCAAAATTTGTTATTGCCGGTACAGGTTCCTACGAAGAGCATTTAAAAGAAAAAGTTAAAAACCTCGGCCGTGAGAATGATATTATATTTACAGGCTTTATTAAAGACGTTGACGCTCTTATGAACATTACGTATATCCAGTGTAATGCTTCATACGGAACAGAAGCTACAAGCCTTGCACTCCTTGAGGGTATGAGCCTTGGAATTCCGGCTGTTGTATCTGACTTTGGCGGAAATCCCGGGGTTATATCAGACGGAAACAACGGCTTCCTTGTAATAAAAAAAGATTCTGCTGCACTTGCAAACGGAATAAAAAAGCTTCTTGAGGATGAGCAGTTATATGAAAAAATGAGTGAAAAGTCCAGGGAAATATTCAACAAAAAATTTACAGCGGTAGCAATGACAAGGCAGACAGAAGAATATTATGATAAAATAATGTCTTTATAGACAGATAAAGGGGAGAATTAAGCAATGAAAAAGAAACTAACCATTGTTGATATATTAATAATTGCAGGAGTTTTAATTGTTGGGATTGTTGGCTTTTCCATGCTTCCCAGAGGCACGGTAAATAATTCTGTAACTGTAACATACAAGGTGTTGGTTACTGATCAGCTTCCTGAAGTTGCAAAATCTGTTGTTATTTCTGATAATGTATTGTTAGACGCTTCAGACAACAAATACGGAAAGGTAGTAGGTGTAGAAGTGAAGCCTTGTGAAGAAACGTATTTTGATGCTAAGAATGAGAAGTTTGTAAAACGTACAATAAACGACAGAAATGATATTTATATCACAGTTGAAGCAAATGCACAGGAGCAGGATTGGGGATATGTACTTGGCGACCATAATATACGAATTGGCGAAAAGCAAATTGTATCTGCTCCTTCATATGGCGTTGAGGGTTATATAGTAGGATTTGTTGAATAAGTGATAAGGGGTTGATAATATATGAAAAACGGAAAAGTATTTGGAAAAATAAATATTATAGACCTGTTAATAGTCGTTGTTTTTTTGGGTGTTATAGCCGGGATTTTTGTTAGATTTGGATCCACGGATAACAGCGGATTTGGCAACAAGTGTACATTCGACTATGTGGTCATGGTTGATAATGTTAGAGAGTATACGGTGCAAGGCTTAGAAAAAAAAGGCGAAGTTTTTGCAGAAAAAACAAATGTTAAAATTGGTGAAATTATTGATGTAACCGTTGAGCCATGCAAGGATGATGAGATAACCTTTGATGGAAACCGCGAATTTTTTGAAAGACCTGACAGATTTACTGCGTACGTAACCGTCAGAGCAAATGGTACAGAACATAAAGGTGCATATTACGATGCGGACAAAGAGGAAACAGGCGTCGGCAGGGGAAGTAAAATATGTACCAGATATGTTTCAACCAACGGTATTACAATCAGTTTAAATAATGTTGATGCATAAGGAGTAACTATGTGGCTTGCAGATAAATGGAAAGATTATATTCTTTTAGATTCTTCTTCCGGGGAAAAACTGGAATATTGGGGAAAGTATCTTTTGCGGCGTCCTGATCCACAGGCAGTATGGTCTGATAAAGCTGATAAAATGCTATGGAACGAGGCTGACGCTACATATCATCGTTCAAAAAGCGGTGGTGGATATTGGGAATTTCACAACAAAAATTTTCCCGAAAGATGGGAGATTGGTTATAAAGACTTAGTATTTAATATTAAGCCTATGGGTTTTAAGCATACAGGTCTGTTCCCGGAGCAAGCAGTTAATTGGGATTGGTTTTCGGAACTGATTTCAAATTCCGGCAGAAAAATCAAGGTTTTAAATTTATTTGCATACACGGGCGGAGCAAGTGTTGCTGCTCTTTGTGCCGGTGCAGATGTAGTTCATGTTGATGCCTCCAAAGGAATGGTAACCTGGGCAAAAGAAAATGTTGTTTCATCAGGATTAAATGACAGGTCTATACGCTATATAGTTGATGATGTAAAGAAGTTTGTTAAACGCGAAATAAGACGTGGTAACAAATACGATGCAATTATCATGGATCCTCCGTCTTATGGACGAGGCCCTGGTGGAGAGGTGTGGAAAATAGAAGATGAGCTTTATCCTCTTATTCATGACTGCCTGGAGGTAATGTCGGACTCTCCTTTGTTTTTCCTTATAAACTCATATACAACAGGTCTTTCAGCTTGCATATTGGAAAACGTGCTTGCCATGACAGTTAAGAAAAAATACGGCGGTATTGTGAGTGCGGATGAAATTGGAATTCCTATGAAAAATGTTGGTCTTCCACTTCCGTGCGGAATAAGCGGAAGATGGCAAATAGGCTAAGGAGTGATGAAATATTAATACAAAAATTCCTCTTGTAGCAGTGTGCGGACCAACTGCGTCAGGAAAAACAGCCCTTGCAATAGAACTTTCAAAAAAATTTAATGGCGAAGTTGTATCATCTGATAGTATGCAGATATACAAGGGTATGAATATTGGTACAGCGAAGCCTACAACGGAAGAAATGTGTGGCATACCTCATCATATGATAGATGTGGCAGAGATTGACACACCCTTTAGTGTGAGTGATTACTGTGCAATGGCAAAGGATATTATATGTGATATATATACAAGGAGCAAATTACCAGTACTTGCAGGTGGAACAGGTCTTTATGTTGATTCTCTCATAAATAATATTGATTTTTCGGAAAGTAGTGTTGATTTTTCAGCACGTGAGAAGTATACAGAGATTTTAGAGAAATCAGGGAACCTTGAACTTCATAATATTTTGAAAAAGCTGGATCCCAAGGCTGCAGAAAGTATACATTATAATAACTCTAAGCGTGTAATACGTGCTCTTGAGCATATAGAAATAACAGGTGAGCTGTTTTCTGAATATAAAGAAAGGGCAGCTTCAAATGAAAGTCCATATAATGCACTTGTGTTTTTTATTGATGTGGACAGGGAAGTCCTTTACGAAAGGATTAATAAACGTGTTGATTTAATGCTTGAAATGGGACTTGTACATGAAGCAAAATCTATTTATGATAAAGGTTACGACAGAACGCTTACATCCATGTGTGCAATTGGGTACAAGGAATTATTTGACTTTTTTGACGGGATTTGTTCTTTTGATGACGCAGTAGAAGCT
>CAZWCO010000069.1:0-6404 GCA_964632665.1 uncultured Lachnospiraceae bacterium
GATTATCACGGCTTTTACCTATGGCGTCAATTTCGTCTATAAATATTATACATGGTGCATGCTGTCCTGCCTGTTTAAAAAGGTCACGGACTCTTGAAGCACCAACACCTACAAACATTTCAACAAATTCCGAGCCGGAAAGTGAGAAAAATGGTACATTTGCCTCCCCGGCCACCGCCTTTGCAAGCAGGGTTTTACCCGTTCCCGGAGGACCTACCAAAAGTGCTCCCTTTGGCTGTTTTGCGCCTATTGCCATATATTTTGACGGGTTATGGAGAAAATCAACTATTTCGTTTAAGGATTCCTTTGCCTCCTCCTGACCTGCAACGTCCTTAAAGGTAACACCTGTTTTGTTTTGCATATACATCTTGGCTTTTGACTGACCAATGCCCATCATGCCTCCGCCGCCCATTTTCTTCGAAAGGGACCTTGAAAGTAGAAAGAACATTCCATATATAATAACAAGCGGAAGTATCCACGCTACAATAAAGTCAAGAATAGGATTGGAATATTGTATAGGTGTTGAATATGCAACTCCGTAATCATCAAGAAGCTGATACAGTCTGGCGTCAGGGATATAGCCTGTATAATAAATTTCTTTTTGAACAGGAGTGCGTCCCATAAGCTTCATAAGCTTATCTGTTGTACTTTCTTCTTCCTTTTCATTTTTTACAATCTGAATTTTATCTGCGGCAAGCACTACCTCTTTAACCTCTCCCTCTTTTACAAGCTGGAGAAATTCGCTATACAAAATTTCCTCTGTCTTGGGAGATGTGACAGAAGTTATCATCATATTTAAAATAATAGTTGCAACAACGGAAATTATAAGAGAAATCATAAAGGGATTTTTCTTATCCGGCTTGTTGCCTTTTTTATTTTTTAAATCTTTATCGTTCATGAGTATCCTCCGTATTATTAGTAACATTCACATTATAACACCTTATTATTTACAAAGCAACAGAGTTCACAAAAAGTTTTCAAAATAAAATAAAAATTATTGCCGAAGCAATAATTTTTATTTTATTTTATATAATCTGTTTATTCCGGCTATCGCCTGCTCCGTGGTAAGATAGTCCTTTGGCATGAATTTACTGTCAATTCCGGACATAATGCCATTGGCACCCACTGCACGCACGGCGTGGTTTGCCCAGCTTGAAACCTGTGACATGTCAGTAAAGCTTACGCTTCCCTCCGGCAAGCTTATACCCGCCGCCACAGCCGCATTTTTTAAGATGACTGCGCTTTCTTCACGGGTGAGTGCGTCACCGGGTCCGAATTCCGTATCGCTTTTTCCGTTTATAATACCAAGTGCACAGAGCATATTTATACTGTTATCTCTCCCTGCGGTGTCCTTAAAATAGCTTGTAAGATACGCCATATCATTTTGTATAAAGTAATCATCAAGAGTATCAAAATTGCCACACACGGCTATAAGGTTTGCAATTAAAATACAAAACTCTTCTCTTGAAATAGCTTTTCCGTAGGAATTTGATATTTCATAGGGCAAAAGTGAATTGGACGCCGCATAAAGCACATCCTCAACCGCCCATTGCATTTCGGGATATACGAGATAATCTGTATCCTCGTTTATTGTAAAATTGCTGTGGGAATATGTATCGGAGGACATGAATTTTCCGTAAAGCTTATTTACTATGGTTATTTCCTCATCAGTAGTATAGCAAAGAAAATTGTCCTCTCCATATTTTCCGGCCTGTACACCGGAGCCTGTAAAATATGTTTTTTCTCCATCATTTGTTTCAAGTACAATAGCAATTCCACTAAAAGGGTTTTTTATAATTTCCCTGGTTACTGTAACGTTTTTCGCTTCCGAACAAAATTCTGCAATCAAACTCCGTGAAAGTCGCATAGCTTGTTCACGTTCAAGACTCATGATATATCCGCTGTTTACCTCTGCAGCGCCGGAAATGCCCATAGCCTCAAGAAGCGTCATTGAGCTTTCAGGTGATATATACTGTGCATTTACCATGTTTCCAACACAAAGGACACTCAGCAGCACAAGTATGAGCTTCTTCATAGTTTATGCTCCAATCTTATGCATTGTACGGCCATATAACCGCTGTTGTTTTGTCAGGCATTTCCACAAAGAACTCAAATTTTGCAGGGTCCTGATCATCTACATAAAAATCTATAACCTTAAAGCCTGAAATATCGTTTGAATATATAACCTTATCATCGTTTACGCTATCCACGTATTCGCCCTTGTTATAATCAGCAACCTCACGATAGCTGTAAGGAAGGTCGTCTGTATGGGTGCGGATAAAGGTTTTGTCTGTTATATTTGAAAGCTTAAGCATATATCTGCAGATTTCAGAGCTTTCAAGAGAATATATACCTGTACAAATCATATTGTTAAGGAAGCAAAGTCCGTCCACATCAGAAATAATATTTTCAGTTCCGTCAACAAACAGATTATTGTTAAAATAAATCATACCATTATCTGTGTTGTTAGCTTTTATCTGGAACACGTCTGCACCGTTGTATCTGTAAACGCCTGCGCATTTGCCGTCATCGCTGTTATAAAGTACAACAAGCTCCACATACTTGTCTGTGGAAACTATATCCTCTACCGCAATAGCATACGGATCCATTTCTGTATCAAGAACTTCGTTAAAGCACTTTCCGTTAATCCAAAGAGCCGGAATTTCTTTTGTGCCATCCTCCAGAATTTTTGTGGGTATAAATGCAAGAGCATCCTTTTCCTTGTCTCCGTCAAGGTCAAAGAACTTTATATCGTCAAGGTTGTTACGTGACATAAAGCCACCGTCCTCAAGTGTGTGAAAGCCTGTTTTCCATTGGCTGTTTGCTCTGTACTCCCTGCCATTTGTAGAGATAAGAACTGAGTTTCTTACCCCGTTCCATGTAACACCAAAATCCATTGCCTCGGCGATTGCGCGGACAGGAATAGCCAGACTTTCATCTATAATTGACGCAGGAACATCAAGGGAAATTGGCTTACCGTTTTTTACAAGAAACGGGTCATCTACTTTTATTGTTACCTCGTAGTCGCCCATTGTAAGTGTGGTAACTCTTGTTTCTCCGTCCCACTCCACTTTTGCGCCCGCTTTTTCAAAAACTGCTCTCACAGGCACCATAACTCTGCCTTCTACAAGAGAAGGGGTGGCAGTTTCAAATTTTATTTCCTCGTTGTCTACGAAAACCTTAATATCAGTCTCTGCATACACTGTTGACATCATAAGGGATGCAATACCAAGTACTATGGCAAATTTCTTTAATTTCATCTTTATATTCCCCTTTATTTTTATTCTTCCTTACTCGGAACAGAAGTTGCCGAGGAAGGTGCTTTTGTTTTTTCCGGTGCCGTTGTTTTCTCAGGCTCAGATGTTTTTTCAGGGACATCTGCAGTTGAGGTTACCTCCGGATTTTCAGAAGATTCCGGATTCTGACTGCCCTCCGGATTTTCTGTTTCCTCAGGTTCCCCACCTGAAGCATAGGTATGCTTAAAGCATGTTCTCTTTGGCTGCTTGCCCTTTTCATAGTATCCAATTATACTACTGCAGCTGCTCTTTGCAACATTACCTGAGTTGGTACAGATTTTAACAGCTACAACATCATCAGGCACAGGCATTTCTCTTTCAGGAAGTCCCGAATGCACCTGCTCCATTACCTTTTTCCATACCGATGTGCACGGATTTGAGCCGCCAACTGATTTTGGAGTGTCATATCCGTACCATACAGCACCTACATAATATGGTGTAAATCCTACAAACCATTTGTCGTAGTTATCGTTTGTTGTTCCTGTTTTTCCGTAGGTTACCATTGACGAAAGCTTTGCAGACCTCGCCGTTCCATAGTCGCTGTTTACAGGCTCAAGGAGAAGGTCAGACATAATATATGCCGTTGACTCTTTAAGAGTCTGTACGGAAGAAACCTTATTTTCAAGCACTATATTACCGGAAGAATCAACAACCTTTGTATAGGTATATGGCTTTATATATCTTCCCTTATTTACGAACACAGAATATGCAGCCGCCATTTCCTTGACGGTTACTCCCTTTGTAAGACCTCCAAGAGCAAGGGAGCTGTAATTCTTGTCTGCAGATTCAAGAGTTGACAATTTAAAGTTATTTTCAAGATATGAGTAGGATTTGTTTATTCCAATCATATCAAGAACCTTTACAGCCGGAATGTTTGCTGACCTTCCTACAGCCTCATGAACAAGCATATTGCCCTTAAAGCCTTTATATGCGTTTGATGGCTCCCAGTCATCGCTTCCGATTGTGATTTTCTCATCTATGATTACTGAGCTCTGATTTATTTTGCCAAGCTCAAGTCCAGGTGCATAGACGGACAGGGGTTTAATTGCAGAGCCCGGCTGTCTTTTTGCCTGGGTTGCACGGTTAAAGCCACGGACGTCTGTCTTTGCTCCAAGGCCGCCAACTATACCCTTTACAGCGCCTGTATATGGGTCTATTATAACCATTGCAGACTCTGCTGACGCATTTGGAAAGTTTGAGGAGTTTTCAAAAACATTTTCCATAGCCTTTTGTATTTCAGGGTCAATTGTTGAATATATACGAAGTCCACCGTTTGTAATCTGTTGCTCTGCAAAATCCTCCGAGTATCCTTTTTTGGATTGCAGGTCTGCTATTACATCACTGGTTACCTGGTCAACAAAATATGAAGAAAGTCTTCCTGCGCCGTTCCCTTTTTTACCAACAAGCTTTAAGGGGCTATCCACAGCCTTGTCATGCTCCTCCTTTGAAATCATTCCAAGCTCGTACATCTTGCCGATAACAAGATTTCTTTTGTCTGTGGCATTTTGGGGATTTGCATATGGGTCAAAACGTGTGGGATACTGTGTTATACCAACAATCGTTGCAGCCTCCTGAATATTTACCTCGTCAGCAGATTTTCCAAAGTACATCTCTGACGCCGCCTCAACTCCGTAGCAGTTGTTTGCAAAAAAGGCAATGTTCAGGTACATTGTAAGAATTTCGTCCTTTTCAAGCTGCTTTTCAATAGCAATGGCGCGCATCATTTCTTTTATCTTACGTGTTGCGCTTTTGTCTGTTTCATTTGTTATATTTTTAATTACCTGCTGGGTTATTGTACTACCGCCGTAAGAGGAATCTCCTATTCCAATCTTACTAAGTACAAATTTTACCGTAGCACCCACCGTACGTTTTATATCAACACCGTGATGCTTGTAAAAACGCTGGTCCTCAATTGCAACGGCTGCGTTTTTAAGATTTTCACTTATCTCTTCGCTTGCAACCCATTTTCTGTTTACCGAGCTCTTGATTTGTTCAAGCTTTACGTCGTTTCCGGAGCTGTCTGTATACATTATATATGACTCATGGTTCAGCGCAAGGTCATTTATATTCATATCACTTATTTCTGTTGAAACCGCCGTGTACATCCCTATTCCTATTCCGGTTCCTACAACAATAAAAAGCATAGCACAAACAAGAAGCCCAATACCTATGCGATGCATAACAGTACGTCTTTTTTGCTTACGTGCCTTTTGCTTAAGTCTTTTCTTTATTCTTTCGCTGCTGCCCGCTCTTTGTGTGGAACGGTTTCTTCTAAGCTCTGTTTCCGAGGGCACATACCCTTCGTATCTTCTTTCGTTATCGTTACGGTAATCCAATCTACTTACCTCCTTGTCGTAAAGGATAAACGAACCTAAATTTATTATATAGGATTATATCCCTTTTTTCAAGTGTTTTTTCAAAAAATTAATAAAAATTGCATAATTCCATCAATATTGGAAAAAAATAAAAGCGGGCATAGCAAATTATAAGGTAAATTTATCATAAAATAAAAGGCGGTGAACTATTTATTAATGAACAGAAAATATATTATATGGATAATTCTTGGAGCTGTTACAGTTGGGACACTGTCAGTAATTGCAGGACTAAAAATGGGCAATACTCCGGAAACACAAACCCCAAGTCCCTCTCCCACTGAATATTCAGATTTAGCAGAGGCTTCTGCACAAGCCCAGATACCTGTTCCGGAACAAAAATATACAATTGTATTGGAAGAAGACTCTCTTGTACTTTACGAAAACGACAAAAAGCTTAACGAAACAGAGATTGCCGCCCAAGTTCTGCCATACGCTGATATTAAAGCGTTAAAATCAGGCATTGCATATTCTTCCCTTGAAAACGCTCTTATAGACTGGGAAAGTCTATGTAAATGATAAAAAACGGAGAAAAATGCCAAAAACAAAAGAAAATAAAAGCTTTATACTTCTAATCTGTTTATTTTTCCCTCTATGGCTTTATGCAGAATTTGCCTATTTTCAAAAAAAAGTTCATAATACTGTTAGCACTCGCAAGTGGAGAGTGCTAACAGGCAGTATATAACAAGGAGGAGATATATAATGAAAATTAAGCCATTAGCCGACAGAGTTGTAA
>CAZWCO010000069.1:6414-6835 GCA_964632665.1 uncultured Lachnospiraceae bacterium
GTGTGAAGCAGAGGAAACAACAAAGAGCGGTATTATTCTTACAAACGCTGCTAAGGAAAAGCCTCAGGTTGCAGAAATTATTGAGGTTGGCCCCGGCGGTATGATAGACGGCAAGGAAATTGTTATGACCGTTAAAAAAGGTGATAAGGTACTTATTTCTGATTATGCCGGAACAAAGGTTAAATTAGACGGCGAGGAATACGTAATTGTAAAGCAAAATGATATACTCGCAATTGTTGAATAACAAAATAGGAGAGTGAAATATTATGGCAAAACAGATTAAATACGGAGAAGAAGCAAGACACGCTCTTGAAAAAGGCATTAACCATCTTGCTGATACAGTTAAAATCACACTTGGTCCTAAGGGAAGAAATGTTGTTCTTGACAAGAAGTTCGGCGCTCCCCTTATAACAAACGACGG
>CAZWCO010000070.1:0-6746 GCA_964632665.1 uncultured Lachnospiraceae bacterium
ATTATACGAAGAACTTCAAGACCTGCAATTTTACCTGCGTCCTTTGTTGCCTGACGCTGTGAGTCGTTGAAGTAAGCAGGAACTGTAATAACAGCCTGTGTTACTGTTTCGCCAAGATATGCCTCTGCATCAGCCTTGAGCTTTGAAAGCACCATAGCAGAAATCTCCTGTGGTGTGTAAGCCTTGTCGTCAATGTTTACCTTGTAGTTTGTACCCATTTCTCTCTTAATTGAAATGATTGTTCTGTCTGCATTTGTAACAGCCTGTCTTTTAGCAACCTGGCCTACAATTCTTTCTCCGTCCTTTAAGAACGCTACAACAGACGGTGTTGTTCTTGCACCCTCTGAATTTGTGATAACTGTGGGGTTACCGCCCTCCATAACAGCTACACATGAATTTGTTGTACCAAGGTCAATTCCTATAATTTTTCCCATTTTATTTTCTTCCTTTCTTAATAAAAAACTTTAATTTGCTACCTTAACCATTGAGTGCCTTACCACTCTTGAGTTGTTATAAATATAGCCCTTCATAAACTCTTCCACAACAGTATTATCATCTACCGTTTCGTCCTCTATATGCATTACTGCGTTATGAAGATTTGGGTCAAACTGCTCACCAAGAGCTTTGATTTCGGTTACACCAAGCTTTTGCAAAGTATCCTGCATCTGCTTGTAAACCATAGCAACGCCTTCTTTAAACTTAACGGTTTCTTCGGTTTCTACCTCTACGGCAAGGGCACGTTCAAGGTTATCCGCAACAGTTAAAAGTTCGCTTACTGTATCAATTACTGCGTCACCGTAGCGGGCGTCCTTTTCTCTTTGGGAACGCTTTTTAAAGTTGTCAAACTCCGCATAAAGTCTGATGTACTTGTCTTCCCACTCCTTTGCCTTGTCAGGCTCGGGAGCTTCCTGTTCCTCCGGAGCTTCCGCCTCTGCCACCTCTTCTATTTCTTCCTTTATCTCTTCTTTTTCCTTGTTGTCAGGCATTTAATATCCCTCCTTAGCTTGTTTCATCATGATATAAATTAAGTATGCGGTCAATATGGGTGGAAATAAGGTCAAGGCTTGCAAAAACCTTTGCATAGTCCATTCTTTTGGGGCCTATAACTCCAAGCTTTCCCACCGATTTGTTATCGAGAGAATAATTTACAGTGACAAGGCTGCAATCCTTAAGAGGTTCTGCGGCATTTTCGTCACCTATTGTTACATTTATTTCATTGCCCTCACGGCTCTGGCTGATCAGACGTTTAAGGTCGTCTTTATTTTCCAGAAAGTTCAGCATTATCTTTGCCTTATCAATGTCCCTGTATTCAGGAAAATTGAAAATTGATTTTGTATTGTCTACATATATGTCAGTTGCTGAAATTTCAGATATTGTTTCATATACAAAGTCAAAAATATTAACAAGAAGTCTCGGACTTATTTGCATATCCTTTGAAACAACAGCCTCAACCTCTCTTATTTTTTCAAAGTCAATCATGTCAACAGAAAGTCCTGCAAGCTTTGATGTAAGAACCATGCCAAGCTTTGCCGCATTTTCATGTCCGACACTCATATGGAGCATTCTGTTTTTTACAAGACCGTCCTCTGTTACTACTATTATAAGTGTTTTTTCCCCGCCCAAATCAATAATATCTACCTTACTTATTTTTGCAAGGCTCTGCTCAGGTGTGGTAACGAATGTGGTATATTGGGTAAGTGCCGCCGTTATAAGCCCCGCCTTACGGATAACCTTATCAAGCTGATTAACCCGTCTTTCAAGCTCCAGATGTAAATTTTCAATTGCCTCCATACCAAGACGATAACGTGACATCAGGGAATTTACATAAAATCTGTATCCCTCATCTGACGGAACACGGCCTGCCGATGTGTGAGGCTGTGTAAGATATCCCATTTCCTCAAGGTCTGCCATTTCGTTTCTGATTGTGGCGCTGGAAAGTCCCAAATCCTTGATTTTTGAGATAGCACGTGAGCCAACAGGCTCGGCTGTACCAATGTACTCATCAATAATGGCTTGCAAGATTTTACGTTTTCTGTCGTTTAAATCCATACTGCCACCTTCCATGTTATTAGCACTCGTTTGAAATGAGTGCTAATTTTTTTCATAACTAAAGATACCACCATAAAAACCTTTTGTCAAGGGTTATTTTAACAATTTATAATTTATTAACAAATTATACTACATATTTAAGAATTTTATAGTAAATTGCCTTACTTGATTAAACTTTTATTTTATGTTATAATGAAAAATGTTATAACATAAAGAGAGAAGCGAAAGAAAAGTGAGTAGTATTAAAGAAAACAGATGGATAAGGGCAGCAATTCCTGCACTATTGCTTCATTGCAGTATAGGAACAGTTTACTGCTGGTCAATTTTCAGTCAGGAAATTGCAGATTATATAGGATTTTCAAAAGGAGCAACAGAATGGGCGTTCAGCTTTGCCATATTCTTTCTTGGTATTTCAGCCGCCTTTTTGGGAAATGTTGTTGAAAAGGATATACATAAATCTTCACTTATTGCAAGCATTTGCTTTGCACTGGGAATGGCAGGCACCGGCGGATTTATTTACTACGGCGGCATGCACCCTGGAAGTCTTATTTCACTTATAGGAATTTATATTTGCTACGGGCTCATAATGGGTATAGGTCTTGGAACAGGCTATCTGTCCCCTGTCAAAACACTTATGCTGTGGTTCAGTGACAGAAAAGGCCTTGCAACAGGTCTTGCCGTTGCAGGCTTTGGCGCTGCAAAGGCAATAGCAAGTCCTATTATGCAATGGATGCTTGAAACACTTGGTAAATCGGGAATTTACAAAATGTTTCTTATTCTTTCAGTAGTATATTTTATTATGATGTTTACAGGGCATCTGCTTTTAAAAAAACCTGACACATGGCATGAGCCTCAAAAAGACGAAAAAGCACCGGGTATTGCGTCTGTTCTTAAAACAAAGCCTCTTTCAAATTACATAGCAATATGGCTCATGTTCTATTTAAATATTACATGCGGTCTTGCTCTTTTATCACAGGAAAAAATGATTGTAAAGTGCATAGGTCTTGGAGGCTTTATAGGAATTATATCAACAATGTCTGCAATATTTAACGCAGGCGGCAGACTCGGATTTTCTGCCTGGGCAGACAAAATGAAGGACAGAAACACAGTTTATAAAATAATTTTTGTTCTTTCTATATTTTTTACAGCCCTTGTTATCATAACAGGCGGCATAGAAAAGGGCGCAGGAAACATGGCACTTACAATTCTTGTTCTTGTGCTTATAATGGTCGTAAACGCAGGCTACGGCGGCGGTTTTTCAAACGTACCTACACTTTTATCCGACCACTACGGAATGAGCAATATAAGTGCAATCCACGGAATTACCCTTTCTGCATGGGGTGTTGCAGGTCTTACAGGTAACCAGCTTGCATCATGGATTGTAAACCGTTTTGGAGAAGTAATTGAAGTGGGCGGAAACCTTGTAAACCCCACAGGCTATCAGGCTGTTTTGTATGTAACAGCGGCACTTTATATAGTATCTCTACTTCTCAGTATTGTATTTGTAAAACCAAAGCAATAAAAAAGGCTCTTCAAGAGCCTTTTTTATTGCTTTATAAACATCTGTGTCCAGTACCTTCCGTCAGCTACATATCCTACGCCTATTTTAGTATACGTTCCGTTAAGGATATTTGCACGGTGACCTGATGAATTCATCCATGCATTAACAACAGCCTGTGGCGTTGCCTGTCCCTTTGCAATATTTTCAGCAGCTGCTCTGTAAGATATTCCAAAATTCTTTATCATCTGGAATGGTGAGCCGTACACGGGACTTGTATGGGAAAAATAGTTATTATCCTTCATGTCCTGTGACTTAAATCTTGCAACGCGGCTAAGCTCCCAATCTGCTGTAAGCTTGTTAAGACCGTTTTGTACACGTATCTCGTTTACAAGTCTTATAACCTCGTTTTCATATTCAAGGACGGCTGCATCCTTACCCGGAATGTTAATTTTTTGCCCCGGATAAATAAGCTCCGGGTTTGTAATATGGGGATTGGCACTTTTAATTTCACTAAGTCCCACCTCATATTTAACAGCAATTTTCCACATGCTGTCGCCCTTTTTTACCGTGTAAGTTGTGTTTCCGGCATAAGCACATGTCATTATGCTCATAAACACGCCCATACATATTAAAAGCTTTTTCATTTAAGCTATACCTCCTCTTAAAAAATACACTTATCATTATACGGCATTGGTTTACATAATTCAAGTGTAAATATTGGTATTAAAGAAGTATTGTTTTTGTATATTCAGTAGGAGAAAATCCCACTCGTTTCTTAAATGCCCTGGAAAAGTTATGGATACAGGAATATCCAAGCATATCTGCAATCTGGCTGACAGTATATTTCTTTTCTCTAAGCATTTTCTTTGCCTCGTTGATTTTCAAATCCATGTAATATTCCATAGGACTTTGTCCCATATTATCACGAAAAATTTTACACAGCTGTGTCTTGCCGAACATAAAACGTCTGCATAGGTCATTAAGGGAAATATTACCATATATTTCATCATTTAAAAATTCACATATAAGCTCACACAAGGAGTTGTTTGCAATACCCCTTGTTTCCTTACTTGATATAACCTGCTCACTGTATTCCTCTCCGTTTCTTACAAGCTTGATAAGAAACTCCGTAAAATAGCACTCCAGAAGCTGTGCTCCCCCAAAAACTCCTGACATAAATTTAAGTCCGCCTTTGTCCTCATAATCTGACGGAATTTTACCAAGTGAATTTTGTGCCTCCTGAAAAAAAAGAGATAACAGAGTTTTACAGGTTTTGTCAAGAGTAAAAGTTTTATTTTTAAAATACTCCATCATATCCCCCGTTGCTGTAAAGGAAATTACAAGCATGTTGTTTGCTACCTGCTTGTCGGATACATGTGCATGAATTTCCATAGGCTCATGAAAAATTGCCTGTCCCTGTTCCAGAGAACAGCCAACTCCATTAGTAATTGCATTAATACGTCCGGCGTCCACATAAACCATTTCCCAAAAATCATGCTTCTCAGGAATATGTGAAAAATCCTTACCAAATTCAAAGGAATATATACTGTGGAAGCCTGTGATTTCAAACTCCTTTTTTATTTCTTCCATCTCAAACATAACGTCAGCTCCCGAACAAAATGATAAATAATACGCAATGATTGCTAAATACGAATTTACATAAAAATAGTATAATAATATAGTACAATAAAACTTTAAAGATGTCAATAACTATACAAAACAAACTGGAGGTATGAAGCATGAATGTACTCGCAATAACCTGTCATCCGGATGACATGGAAATTTCCTGTGCCGGAACTCTTGCTAAATGTGTAAAAAGAGGCGACAAGGTAACAGTGTGCCACGTGGCAAACGGAAACATGGGACACGAAATTATAAAACCTGATGAGCTTCGCCTTATGCGCAGAGCAGAAGCTCAAAAATCGGGAGCTCTTGCAGAAATTGAGGTTGTGACAGCAGATATAGGAGATTTGCTCGTTAACGGTGCTGACATTCAGCAGCGTGACAAGCTGGCTGAGCTTATAATAAAGGTGCAGCCGGATTTTATAATAACTCACAGCCCTACGGACTATATGCTGGACCACGTTGCCGTTTCAAAGCTTGTCCTTGACGCCAGCTTTACAGCTACTGTTCCTCAATATCTGAATGTAGGAAAAACAGCTAATGTTCCCCTTTATTATGCAGATACTCTTGCAGGAATGAATTTTAATCCTACAGAATATGTTGATATTTCTGAAGAAATTGAGCTTAAGCTCCAGATGCTTGAGTGTCACCAGAGCCAGCTTAAATGGATGCGCGACCATGATAATATAGATTTTGCCGAATTTGTACGCACCTGCTCACGTTTCCGCGGAATACAATGCGGAGTAGCCTATGCAGAAGCATATGCCCAGGAAAGTGTATGGGGTAAGGTAGTTCCAAGGAGGTTATTACCATGAAAAGAGTAGCTTGTGTAGGCATTTTGGTTGCAGACGTAATTGTGGAGCCTGTTTCCAAGTATCCTGAAAAGGGTATTCTTGAAAAGGTTAATTCTATTACCATGCATAACGGCGGAAACGCTATGACAGCCGCAATCAACATTAAAAAGCTAGGAAACAATCCTGTCATGGTGGGCATGGTGGGCAGTGACATGTTTGGCACCTTCTTAAAATCAAAGCTTGCAGAAAACGGCGTTGGAACAGATGGTGTAAAGGTAAGTGACAAGGTACAAACCTCAGCTTCTGTGCTTATGATAGACCAAATTACCGGAGAGCGTTCATTCTTCCACTGTACAGGTGCAAACGCTGCCTTTAAGGAAACAGATATAAATTATAGCGCAATAGATGATTGCGATATTGTTTTTGTTACAGGCTCCTTCCTGTTAGACAGCTTTGACGGAGAGGGCACCATGGAATTTTTAAAGAAATGTAAGGAAATGGGCAAAACCACATTCCTTGATGTGTGCTGGGATTCTAAAGGAAAATGGGGCGAGCTTCTTGACATGTCCATGCCATATATTGATTTCTTTATGCCAAGCATTGACGAAGCAGTTTGCATAGCAAAAAAAGAAGACCCTGAGGAAATTGCAGACGTGTTTATGAGTAAGGGTGTTAAAAACGTAATTATTAAGCTTGGCTCAAAGGGCAGCTATCTTCGCAAAGAGGGAGAAACGAAGGGCAAAGTTTACCCACCGTTCTACATAGAAAATCCTGTTGAT
>CAZWCO010000071.1:0-6664 GCA_964632665.1 uncultured Lachnospiraceae bacterium
GTTCTTTACATTTCAGGAATCGGCACAGTTACAGGCTTTGCTGTAACACTTGGACTTGGTGTTGTAGTTAGTATGTTTACTGCTATTGTTGTCACAAAGTTCTTGCTCAGACAGCTTGTTGGTATCGGTGTTTCAAAGCGTTCACTGTTTTACCGTGAAAAGAAAAAGGAGACAGGAGGCGTTGAAGCATGAAGAATATAGATTTTGTTTCTAACAGATGGAAATATGTTTTATTGCCTGTTATAATTGTAATAGTTGGTGCCATCTTTATGGCAATTAACGGCGGATTTAACTATGACGTTGAATTCCTTGGCGGTACACGTATGCAAGTTGAGCTTGGCACAGCTTATGACAATGATGAGGTTGCGTCAACAATTGCTGACCAGACAGGCATTAAGGTAACTGTACAAAAGACTGCAGTTGAGTCTCAGGCAATTATTAAGACTCCGCCTATTGACGATGCACAAAAAAATAGCATTGTTGATGCACTTAAAGCAAAGTTTTCAGTAGACGACAGCGCTGTAATGTCAGTTTCAACTGCGTCTGCAAGCTTTGGTCAGGAAGTACAGAGAAAAACACTTTATTATGCACTTATTGCAATTCTCTGTATCCTTCTTTACATCGCATTCAGATTTGAGTGGATTTCTGCTATACTTGCAATTATCACACTTGCGATTAACGTAGCTGTAATGTACAGCGTATATGCAATTACAAACATACCTATGAACACAACCTTTGTCGCGGCAATGCTCACAGTTATAGGTTATTCAATCAATAACACAATTGTAGTATTTGACCGTGTACGTGAGAACATGAAAAAGTTCGGCGGCAAAAAGGGTAGCTCAATTTACAGTATAGTAAATACCAGCATTTCAGAGAGTATGGGCAGAACACTTAACTCAAGCATAACTACACTTATTACAATAGTTCTCCTTTATATAATCGGAGTAAACGCAGTAAAGGAATTTGCACTTCCTTTGATAATTGGTATTGTAATCGGTGCTTATACTTCAATATTTGTTGCAGCTCCGTTCTGGGCAGTCTGGAAGCAGTCTAAGAAGGATGCTAAAGCAGCTCACGCTAAGAAAAAATAACATATAAACGACAACCTTTGCTATGCAAGGGTTGTCTTTTATAGTTTGCGTTATAAGAAAGTTGAAAGTAAAAATGAAATACAATACATATTTATTTGATTTTGATGGCACCTTGGTAGATTCTATGCCGGCATTTATTTCTGTTATGTTAAGAATTCTTGATGAAAACAACATAAAATACCAAGACGACATTGTAAAGATAATTACACCGCTGGGTTATGCAGGTACTGCCGGATATTTTAAAAAGCTTGGCATTTCGCTATCAGAGGCGGAAATGATAAAGCTGATGAATGAGTATGCATACAACGAATATGTACACAACATTCCTGCAAAAGCTAATGTTGTTTCGGTTCTTGAAGAGCTTAAAAAAGGGGGAGCAGACCTTAATATTCTTACGGCAAGTCCCCACTGTGTGCTTGACCCGTGCCTGAAAAGGCTTGGAATATACGAATTGTTTACAAATGTGTGGTCCTGTGATGATTTTATGACCACAAAGGCTGACCCGTTAATATATATAAAAGCTGCAGAAAAAATTGGACAGCAGGCTGAAGACATTCTTTTTCTTGATGATAATTACAATGCGGACAAAACAGCAAAAGCTGCCGGTATGAAGGTGTGCGGAGTTTATGATGCGTCTTCAGAGGATTATATAAATGATATCAAAAGCGTTACGGACCATTATATATACGATTTTCTGGAGTTGCTCGAATTAAATAGGTAACATATCAACCACAGGTTGATATAAAAATTATATAATATTTATAAAAACATTTATAGTTGGATAATTTTCACTTATAATAAGATAGTCGAAGTAACTAAACTACTAATTTTTATGAGGTGAAAAAGGTGAATGAATTCAGGTGCGAAAAAATTAAAGAGCTAAGGCGAAAAAACAAAATGTCGCAAAAAGCCCTGGCTGAGCTCTTAGGGATTAGCGACCGTGCTGTCTCAAAATGGGAAAACGGACTGTCCCAGCCGTCGGGTAAGAATATGATATGCTTGTCCAAGCTATTTAATATTCCTGTTGAATATTTTCTGGACGATTTGGGGGTAAAAAAGTCGCCCGAAAGCGTAAAAGGCATGGAATCTATAACTGAGCTTTACAAGATAGGCAGAGGACCGTCAAGCTCTCATACCATAGGGCCTGAAAAGGCATGTATGATATTTAAGGAAAAAAACAAGGGTGCAGACAGGTTTAAGGCTATACTTTACGGCTCTCTTGCAAAAACCGGAAGAGGTCACGGAACTGATGTTGTTATAAAGAAAACATTTTTGCCTTATGAATGTGCCATAGAGTTTAATTATACAAAAGCTAACATACCTCACCCAAATACTATGGAGCTTATTGCATACAGAGAAAATACACAGATAAGCAGAGAAATGGTGCTTAGTGTAGGCGGTGGAAGCATACTTTTTGAAAATGATGTTGCAAGGGCAGCTGACAGAGTATATTCTCTTGATAAATTCAGCGATATTTCCGAGTATTGCGAAAAAAGAGGTATTCGTTTGTGGAACTACGTGTTGGAAAACGAAGACAAGAGCTTTACTGATTATATGTTTAAAATATGGTATGCCATGAAAGCATCTGTTAAAAACGGACTTGCAGATACAGGTGTACTTCCCGGTGGACTGGAAGTTCAGAAAAAGGCAAAGGTACTTTATAACAGTCAGCACATAGATGAAACCAACGAAACAAGGGAAAACCGTATAGTGTGTTCATATGCCTTTGCTGTTGGCGAGCAAAACGCATCGGGTGAGAAAATAGTTACTGCACCAACCTGCGGTGCTGCAGGTATTGTTCCTGCTGTACTTTTATATCAGCAGCAAAAGAACAATTTCAGTGATGAACAAATTGTTCATGCACTTATGACGGCAGGAGTAATAGGAAATTTAATAAAAACAAATGCATCAATTTCAGGTGCAGAGTGTGGGTGTCAGGCAGAGGTTGGTAGTGCATGTGCTATGGCTGCTGCAGCACTTGGTGAGCTTTTTGGACTTTCTATTGATAAGATTGAGTACGCAGCGGAAATTGCAATAGAACACCATTTAGGGCTTACATGTGACCCTATATGCGGACTTGTTCAAATCCCTTGCATAGAAAGAAATGCCGTAGCTGCCATGCGTGCAATTAATGCCGTAAATCTTGCCAGCTTTTTATGGGATTCAAGAAAAATTTCCTTGGATAATGTTATACAAACAATGAAAGAGACAGGCATTGATATGCACATGTCCTATAAAGAAACATCAGAGGCAGGACTTGCTAAAATAGATTTATAAGTCACTAAAGTTTATCCATAATCGCAAATTAAAAATCATGGAGATGTAAACAAACAATGAGTAGCAGTATTACAAAAGATTTTACAAAAGGGAATATTCCAAAGCAGCTTATATGCTTTACCTTGCCTTTCATGGCATCAAATGCTTTGCAAGTGCTTTACAGCACCATTGATATGATGATTGTGGGTAAGTTCGTGGGCACGGCAGGACTTTCTGCAGTGTCTCTGAGCAGTCTTATAGTAAACCTTGGCACAATGATTTGTCTTGGTGTTTCAAATGCAGGACAAGTCCTTGTTTCACAGGCAATCGGTTCGGAAAAACGTGAAAAAATCAGCCAAATTATTGGTACTTTGCTTTATATATTAATGATTTTAGCCGTGGTTTTCTCAGCTGTTGCCATTATTTTCAGAGCAGGCATTTTAAATCTTATGAATGTCCCTGAAGAGTCCTATAAAATGGCAATGGAGTACCTTGTCATCTGTGGTGGCGGATTGGTATTTACAGCAGGGTATAACATGGTTTCTGCCATTTTGCGTGGTATGGGTGATTCTACAAGACCTCTTTTATTTATTGTCGTAGCATCGATTACAAATCTCGTGCTTGATATTTTGTTCACAGGAATATGGGGATGGGGTGTTGCAGGTGCCGCCTGGGCAACGGTAATAGGTCAGGCAGTGTCCTTGTTATTTTCTGTTTATTATCTGAATAAGCACCGGAAAGAGTTTGGGCTTGATTTTAATAAAGAAAGCCTTCGTATTAATAAAAAATATGCCAGAATAATAATAAGCTTAGGCACTCCCATGGCTATTCAGTCAGGATTTATAAACCTGTCCATGCTTTTTGTAAATTCTATTATTAATCAGGTTGGCGTTGTTGCTTCTGCAACCTTTGGCGTTGGAATGAGGATTGACGATATTATAAACAAAATTTCTCAGGGTATACAATATGCAGCTATGCCCATGATTAGTCAGAATATAGGGGCAGGGCAAAAAAAGCGTGCTAAGAAAATTGTTTATTCGGCTTGGATGTATTCAGGGATTTTCACTGTGATTTTTGTAACTCTTTATATATGCTTTGGGAAGCAGCTGTTTATGATATTCTCAAGCGACATACAGGTGCATGAGATGTCAAAAACCTTTATAAGTGCAATTTTGTGGATGTTTCCGGCTTTCGCTGTTATGCGCGGCAGCGGTGCTTTTATACAGGGTAACGGTAATGCGCGGCTTAGCATGGTTCTTGCAATGCTGGACGGTGTAATACTCAGAATAGGATTAAGCTGGCTTTTTGGTATTGGATTTAACTGGGGATTTTACGGATTTGTTCTGGGATATGCCCTTGCGCCTTACGGCTATGCAATTCCAAGTATGGTTTATTTCCTGTCAGGCAAATGGGAGAATAAAGAAACCCTGGCAGAAAAGCTTTAAGCTATACTTAGTTCTCTATTGATTTTTGTAAAATTTTGTGATATAATTTATAAAAATGTTTTTTTGGAGGATTATTTAAATGAGTATTGATACAATTCAAATTCTTATATCCATGGTAATATATATGGCTATTGTAATTGTTATCGGTGTTGCTTTTGCAAAAAAAGCAAATGCAAGCTCGGAAAACTATTATCTTGGCGGACGTTCTCTTGGTCCATGGGTTACAGCGATGAGTGCAGAAGCCTCTGACATGAGCGGATGGCTCCTTATGGGCTTGCCGGGTGTTGCTTATTGGTGCGGTCTGGCAGACGCTGCGTGGACAGCCATAGGTCTTGCTATAGGTACATATTTTAACTGGCTCCTTGTATCAAAAAGACTTCGTAGATACAGTATAAGAGCAAACAACGCTATTACTCTTCCGGAATTTTTCTCAAACAGATTCCGTGAGGGTAAAAAGGTTATTTTAACTATTGCGGCTTTGTTTATCCTTGTGTTCTTCACAGTATATGCGGCAAGCTGCTTTGTAACCTGCGGTAAGCTGTTTTCAACATTGTTTGGTGCTCCATATATTTCTATGATGCTTGTTGGTGCGCTTTTCGTGTTGTTATATACAATCCTGGGCGGTTTCCTTGCAGAAAGTGCATCAGATTTTATGCAGGGTATCGTTATGATAGTAGCACTTGTTGTTATTGTTGTTGTAAGCACAGTTAATGCAGGCGGCCTTGGTGCTGTTATGGAAAATGCAAAGCAAATCCCCGGATTTCTTGATTTCTTTGGTCTTGCAACACCAACACTCAGCGCAGACGGTCAGCAGCTTGTTGAAGCAGGTAAGCCTGTATTTGGTGAAGCTTCTACATACGGCTGGTTAAGCATTTGCTCAATGCTTGCCTGGGGTCTTGGATATTTTGGTATGCCACAGGTTCTTCTCCGATTTATGGCAATAAGAGAAGAAAAAGAGCTTAAAATGTCAAGAAGAATAGCAATGATATGGGTGGTTATTTCTCTTGCAGTTGCTGTCTTTATCGGTATTGCCGGAAGACAACTCTTCCCGGTTGAGCATTTGACAGCTTCATCTGCTGAAAATATATTTATTACACTTGCAACAAGCTCTCTTCCTGCAATCCTTGCCGGATTTGTAATGGCAGGAATTCTTGCTGCTACAATCAGCTCGTCAGACTCATATCTTTTGATTGCGGCGTCTGCATTTGCAAAGAACATTTATCAGGGTGTGTGCAATAAAAAAGCAACTGACAAGCAGGTTATGGTTGTTACAAGACTTACACTTCTTGTTATAGCTTTAATTGCAATTGTAATTGCTCTGGACGAAAACAGTGTAATATTTAAAATTGTATCATTTGCATGGGCAGGCTTCGGTGCAACATTTGGCCCGTTAATGTTGTTCTCTTTGTTCTGGAAAAGAACAACCAAGGAAGGCGCAGTTGCAGGTATGGTAAGCGGCGCAGCTATGGTATTTATCTGGAAGCTTGTTATAAGCAAGCTTGGCGGAGCGTTTGCTATATATGAACTTCTTCCTGCGTTTATTATTTCTTCTGTTGTTATTGTTATTGTGTCACTCCTGACACCTGCACCTTCAAAAGAAATTGAAGAGGACTTTGAGGCAGTACGTGCAAAGTAATTTATTTAATAAAAATGACAATTCCTGCATGGCAGGGATTGTCATTTGTTTTTTTTTGTGTTATGAATTCATCGAAGTTGAATTCAGCTAAATTCGCTAACGCGAGCTAAATTGAGCAAGCTCAGCTAAATTGCCTACGGCAGCTAAATGTGCTTCGCACGCTTATGGCGAATTTAATTTAGGAGTTATTTAGCTATCGAATGAAATGAGATAATTTAGCTTTGAACGAAGTT
>CAZWCO010000072.1:0-6637 GCA_964632665.1 uncultured Lachnospiraceae bacterium
CTATCATAAAATCGTCAACCTCTAATAACAGTCTACACAATTCCAACAAAAACGTCAAGACAAAATTTTCCAAAACGGACTCAACCGGAAGAGAATTGTCAAAAGGACAGATGGAATACTTTAAGGATTCTGCTGTTCGTGACGAGAACGGAAGCCTTAAAGTTATGTATCGGGGAGACTCAAGCGAGTTTACTGTGTTTGATAGAAAGAAAACCAAACATTCTAATCTTTATGGCAGAGGGTTTTATTTTACTGATAGTAAAGCTCATGCAGAACAGTATGGTAATCCAAGAGAATTCTATCTCGATATAAAAAATCCCCTCTCTCCAAAGCAGAATGCAATCACCAAAAAGCAGATGCTTAAATTCCTTAAAGCCATTGAAAATGATGGCGAAGACTATGATTTATATAATTATGGTCAGGATGCAACAGCAGAAAGTGTCTTAAACTCCGTTTGGGGTAAAGGTGATTTTGAGATGCTTCAGGATATAAACGCAGGTGCTATAGGTGATTTGGTTGCAGCAGTAGAACTCTTTAACGAGGTTAATGGTACAAGCTATGATGGTATCATATTGCCAACAGAAACAGTAACATTTAATTCCGAACAAGCAAAACTAACATCTAATCTTAATCCCACAAAGGATAAGGATATGCGTTTTTCTAAACGAAATAATAATGGTTATGAAAAAGCAAGAGTAGTGTATATATCGACACTTGTGGTTTTGTTAAAAAAGAAGTTTTTGAAAGAATTATTCCATATGTAGATAAATTTTTATATGATATAAAAGCGATTGACTCTGATATACATAAAAAATGCACAGGTCAGGATAATACGATAATACTTGAAAATCTTAAATTTTTGTCGGATAAGGGGTGCAAAACAGAAATAAGATATCCACTGGTTAAGGGATATAATGACCAGCAATGCAAAAAAATTGGTAAATTTCTTAAAGGCTTAAATGGCATAACCAAGGTGAAGGTTTTGCAATATCATTCATTTGCCGGTTCAAGATATAAAGCTTTGGGAATGGCCAATACGCTCCCGCAAACAGAAACTACCTATAGGGATGTACAAAATGCAACAGAAATTTTAAAAAGTTACGGACTTAACGCTATAAATGGAATTGATGAGGATTAAAAACAAAATGGATGCTTCCTGTAGTATACAGACAAGCATCCATACGATTTACCCTAAAATTAATTTTGTTATGGAATATAAAACAGATGGGCAAAGCAAGCAACCAAGACCTGTGTAAAAAGTTGCTGTCATAGCGCCGTAAGGAACTAATTTAGTATCAGTTGCAGCAAGCCCGGCACTTGTACCGCTTGTAGTTCCCATAAGACCGCCGTAGATCATCGCTGCCTGAGGTGTTGTAAGACCAATCTTTTTAGCAAGCAACGGTGTCAAGAGCATAACCGAAATGGATTTAATAAGACCTGCCGCAATTGAGATTGCAATAACGGTAGAATCTGCTCCCAATGCCGCACCGGTAACAGGACCCACAACAAATGTAACTGTACCTGCTCCAATTGTTGACACACTGACAGCATCTGTATACCCAAATGCATATGCAACCACTCCACCTGCTATAAATCCTGAAAATACACCTGCAAAAAGTGATAAAATTCCTGCAAAGCCGCATTTTTTTATTTCAGATACTTTTGCACCGTAGGAAGTTGCTATGATTGCAAAATCTCTTAAAGAAGAGCCCCCCAGAATTCCAAGTCCTGCAAACATGCCTATATCTGATAACCCTTTTTCTCCACCCGTAACACTACCTCCGATGTAGGCAAGTATTAATCCGATAAAAATTGCAATGGCAGAGTTATGTATTCTTCCACGTGTTATCTTTGCAGAAACAAAATTAGAAAAAAGAGATATAATTCCAACAATCAAAAAGGACATAACAAGACCGTTTTTTGTAAAAAGTTCAACTACTATCTTACCTATCTCTTGCATAATCATTCCTCCCCTACCACTTTTTCTTCAGCATTTTTCTTTGACATACGGTTGAGCAGAGGTACCAGTGCAAATGCAGCTGCAACTGCAGCCAGCCCTGCAACAATCGCAAATATACCGCTTGATATAGCATGATATACATTTTGCGATGCACTCATTGCAATAATAATAGGAATAAACATTTCTTTCCAGAAGGTAAGCCCCTCTGCAGTGCCTTTTGGCAGCTTCTGTGATATTTTTTTTGAATTGGTTACTAAAAGCAGCAAAAGCATTGCAAAGCCAACGCCACCAATATCTGAATTAAGTCCAATCAACAAACCTAAAACGTTGCCGACAAATGTGCCCACAAGCATACATGCGGCAAGCACGGCTACACCATAAATCATAATTTAACAACCCCTCTTTTTTTAATATACCACTTAATTATAAATCGTATTTACTGTATTGTAAATAATGAAATAAAATATACGTGCTATATGTTGACAAGTATACCATTTTGAAGTAAAATATACATGAGGTGATGATGATGGAGCTTCTGCAGCTTACTTATTTTTGCAGTGCAGCAGAAACAGAAAATTTTTCCAAGACAGCAAAAATCTATTATGTTCCTGTTTCAAATATTTCACAAAGTATTCACAGGCTTGAAAAGGAGCTTGGCACGTCTCTTTTTGACCGCACGTCAAACAGTATTACCCTGAACGAGCAAGGCAAACTTTTTTATTCTAACATTAAGCCGGCTTTAATGCTGATTAATGAGAGTAAAACAA
This sequence comes from uncultured Lachnospiraceae bacterium, assembly GCA_964632665.1. Classification (GTDB taxonomy): domain Bacteria; phylum Bacillota; class Clostridia; order UBA1381; family UBA1381; genus RGIG9115. The sequence goes on from CAZWCO010000072.1 coordinate 2,728, forward strand.
TGCTGTGTGATAACGAGAAAATCTATGGCGAAATTAAAATACTTGCCGAAACAAACAGGCGCATTGTAACAAAAACCATTGAGCATTTTCAAAACAAGTATAATGAGGTTCTTTTTTTCATTAATCATTCAGCTGATGATATGCTTGACAAATACGATTTAATTATTTCCGACAGAATTCTTGACCGGAAAAACTTCACAAAGCATTTGCTTGTTGTAGACAATCTTCTTTTGGCAATGAAAAAGGATAGCCCACTTGCAAACAAAGCTGAAATCACAATCAAGGACTTAGAGAAAGAAAAATTTATTACAATGAGCAGCAAAAGCGGCCTTTTTAAATTGACAAACAAAATATGTAACAGCGAAGGTTTTGTACCAAACATTGTAATCCAAAGCGACGACCCGGACTATATAAGAAAATATATTGAAATGGGGCTTGGCATTTCTTTTGTTCCTTCCCTGTCGTGGAAAGGTACATTTTCTGAAAATGTAGAATGCAGACAGCTTGTAAATATAAAAAGATATACTTTTGTTTATTTAAATACACAAAAGTATATCTCCAAAGCTACACGTACATTTATGGAAATGCTGATAAACACAGCTAAAGAATATTCGGAAAATGAATAAAAGGCTCTGCCGCGTGCAGAGCCTTTTATTCATATACTTAATCAAGACAAGAATAAACTACGTTCTTTAATCTTGGCTGATAAAATCCTTCTCTTGGATTGAGGGTATGCTGCGCATAAAATACGGCTAAATTGATTTTCGGGTCAATAATTGCTGTTGCGCCGGCTGCACCACCCCAGCCAAACTCACCAAGACTGCAATTAACTCCGGATTTTGCAGGGTTAATATGGGTTCTGACCCCAAGGCCGTAGCCATAGCCTGCAAGCTGCGACCAGTTAAAATCCTTAAGCTGGGTTTCATTCAGTCGATTTGTTCTCATAAGGTCTACTGAGTATCTTGAGAGTATTCTCTCTCCGTTTAAGCCTGTGCCGTAGTTTGCAAGAGCGGTAAGAAGCTTCATATAATCAGAAATAGTAGTAGCAATTCCACCACCGCCGCTGTCAAATTCAGGGCCCAATCTGTTTCCGTTTACAGGGTGTTCCTTAAATACACCGTCCTTGGCATTACCGTGAATTTGCGCTTCAACAATGCTTGTTGAATTATCCTCCAAAAAGTCTTCTGTTATAAACTTATATTGAGTTGCAAACCTTGGAAGCATATCTTCTGTGGGATGATATGTTGTATCGTCCATCCCAAGAGGTCCAAAGATATTATCCTTCATATAATCTCTGAACTTTTTGCCTGATATAACGCTTATCAAAGCTCCAAGAACATCGTGACACATACTGTATTTCCAATGAGTTCCCGGTTCAAACGCCAAGGGGTCAGAGGCAAGACATTTCATAGTAGTGACAGTATCATATTCCCCGTTGGTAATTTCCCCTGCTTTTTTGAAGGCATCTGTTTTTCTGCTATATGTAAGACCTGCGGTCATGGTAAACAAATCACCTACAGTTATGGTGTTTTTTGCCTTGACGATATCTCCGTCCTTTGTCTTTATATGCATATCTTTATATTCCGGTATGTATTCGTACAAAGGGTCATTCAACAAAAACTTACCACGCTCCAACAGCTGCACACCGGCAGTAACGGTAGCTATTTTAGAACAGGAATATATATTAAAATGTTCATCACCTGTAAGTTTTTTTCCTGTCTTTAAATCCGAAAATCCACTGGCATAACGAAATATTTCTTTTCCATCTCTAAAAACAGATATTGCGTTAGAGGGTGTTCTCTCCTCTGCCATAAAATCCATAAAGTTTTTTAAATTTGTAAAATCCATCATATTTCCCCCAAATAATACTATTTTAACAGAAAATTACAAATAATTCAATAGTTTTTTACATATTTTTTAATATTTTTTTAATATTGGCTGTCTATTTATATTTCATAAAAAGCAAATCTGCAGTCTAAGCTGCAGATTTGTTTTTTATGTGACTTGTGTTTTTTATTATCTGCCTGTTTACACAGCTCGTTTCACATTATTTGTTCTTCTTTGCAACATACTCGTCAATTTGTCTTTGGAACTCTTCCAAAACCTTTTGCTGACCTGCTTCGTTAAGCTTCTTAATATATTTTTCAAGATACTCATCAGGGTCTACCGCGCCGCTTGCTAATACCTTAAATTCGCTGTTGATATTTGTAATCTGGCTAAGCTCGCTTGAAATATTAGATTTGTCAGGGAAGAAGCCAATAATAGGCGAAACCATTGCTTCTTCATTCATCTTCTTTGTTTCTTCCCACGCATTTTCGTCAACACCGTCTGTAATATATGCGTTGAACTGATTACCAAATTTCCAGTCTGCATTTGGTGCGTAGCCTGAATCAGCAATCATCTTCACCTTACCTTCATCTGTGAAGTTGTAATGCTTTCCTTCTATACCAAAGCAGATAAGGTTATAAAGGTCTTTATCTGTGTTTACAAGCTCAATAAACTTAACAGCTTCTACAGGATTCTTACAGTTAGCACCTACAGAAATCATTGTAAGAAGCGGTGCGTGACGCTCAATGTACGGCTCCCACAGCTTCTGAACTACTACTTCTCTGTTTCCTGCCTGAGACTTAGTAAGTGAAACTTCTCCGCCCGGCTTATATGTACTCGAGAAGAATGCATATCTACCGTTATTTACCTCTGTTGTGTCACTGCCGATGCTTGCAGAATCCGAACGAACCCAACCCTTTTGATAATATTCTCTTATCTTGTGGATTGCTGTCTTATATTCTTCTGTGTTCTGAAGGAGCTCAAGCTTGTATGAAGAACCGTCTTTTCTGATTACTACATTAGATGAATCTTCTACAAATTCCCACACGGATTTTGTCCAATATTCAAGTTTTGGCTGGATAGCATACATAGTAGTCTCATTCTGTTTGATTTTCTCAAATATAGGCTCTAAGTCCTCAATTTTCTTTACATCGCTGAGCTTGAAGTTATACTTTTCCTCAAGATCTTTGTATGAAGCTACAGCACGTGGGTTAGAGTTAACCTGCTCGTTAGGAATACCATAGATTTTGCCGTCAATTGTAGCAGCTTCTATAAGTGTTTCCGGAATAACCTCTAAAAGGTTTGGTGCATGCTCGTTGATTATCTCTGTAATATCCATCAAGCCGCCCTGTGAAGCTGCATCATAATACGTATTAATGTAGCCTGTGAATGCAAGGTCAAATTCCTTTCCTGAAGCCATAAACATTCTCATCTTCTCGGCATATGCACCTGTGTCTATGAACTGGAGGTCAATTTTTGCACCGATCTTTTCCATTGTAATTTTGTTTACTTCTTCCAATACACTTGCCATATCTGACTGCTTGTCTCCGGGCACATACCATGTAAGTGTAACTTCTCCACCCTCTTCGCCGCCGTTATTGCTGCAGCCTGTTGTTACAGCCAAAAGAGAAAGTAACATTGCAAGGCTTAGAACAAGGCTTAAAATTCTTTTCTTCATTTTACATCGTCCTCTCTTTAATTTATATTTTTATAAGCATTATGCTTAACCTTTTACACTACCAACTGTAAGACCTTTTGCGAAATACTTCTGGAAGAATGGGAATACAACAAGTGCAGGTCCTGCAACTACAACAGCCATAGCCATTCTCATAGTCTCTGACGGAATTTCCGACAAATCAACTCCCACGTCTATACCCATTTCCATGTTTTGTCTTACTATATCTATATCCTTTAAGATTTTCTGGAGTAAGTATTGTAAGGTGTAAAGCTTCTCATTTGTAATGTAAAGCATTGATGCCATCCAGTCGTTCCATTTTCCAAGGAACAAAAAGAGTGCTACTGATGCAATAACCGGCTTTGAAAGCGGTATCATCATCTTCAACAATATTCCGTATTCGCTCAT
>CAZWCO010000073.1:0-3317 GCA_964632665.1 uncultured Lachnospiraceae bacterium
CCTTGATATTTTTCTGGCCAAGTTAGTTTCGATTCTGTTGTATAGTACAGTTGATGATTTGTATAGTCCACATGATCAGTATTGTAAACAAGTGAACCCATTTCATAAATAGCTATAATATTATCATCCTTAAATAAAACCACCGTACCTACTATGTTTATCCCAACGGATTTATCTGTCGAATTATTTTTATATCCAAAAAGAGATTCTATTACTGGGTGATAAGCGTAATCTCCTTGTTCGGCTAATTCTAAAACCGGCCAATTAGATTCTTGTAATCCTGAAAAAATCAAATCGATATCAGTGACATACATAGGGGAACTCGTTTCGTTAGCAACTACTGTATAAGTAAATTTTTCAAAGTGAAGTTCGGACTTAAAAAGAATGAAATGTTGATATCCTGATGCGAATTGATCAAATGATTGGCTTTCGGTTTTTACTATTTTTCCGTCTTTATCGAGAAAAGTTCCGGTAACCGTAATATTATAATTCTTTTGTGTTTCATTTTTTGCATTTATAATAATAATGCTATCATTTTCAAAATCATATTTTTTATCTTTGAAAACAAATACTTCATTAGTTTTTGTCACATCAGAATTATCCTCAACAATTTTGCCATTTGGGGAAAACAGTATTTCGTTATCATAATTTTCAATTGGATCAGTATTTTTTATCATTGGTATATCACTCGAGGGTTCTTCGGACTGGCAACTTACTAAAAAAATCATTGTAAACAGTAAGATAAAATGCATAATAATATGTGTTTTCACGCTATCACCTCCTTACCTCTTAACTCCGCCCAAAGCATAGATATATGAATCTTCAAGAGTGGGAGAAACCGAGATAGAAGCTTCTGTTTTCGCTTCATCGGCAACGTAGCGCACACAGGGTTTACCGTCAACGTAGGCAACAGAAGTAACAACAGTTTCCTTGCGGAGCATTTCTTCCTCCGCAGGAGTTCCGGTATGCTCAAAGAGCTTGCCTTCGATGCGATTAATGAAGTTACCTTTTTCACCAAGGTATTTAACTTCGCCTTGTTCGAGTACGCAAATGTTGTTACACAAATGTTCAATATCTGCTGTGATGTGGGTTGAGAAGATAATCGTTCTTTCCATTGCGATCTTGGAAAGCAGATTAAGGAAATAAAGTCTTTCTTCGGGGTCAAGTCCCGTTGTGGGCTCGTCAATAATAAGAACCTTCGGGTCGCCAATCAAGGCTTGTGCAATACCGGCTCGTCTTAACATACCGCCCGAATATTTACCCAAACGCTTCTTTTCTTCGCCGACAAGTCCGACAGTTTCGATTGCATTAGCAATCTTTTCTTTTCGTTCTGATTTGTTTTTGATGCCTTTAAGAATACAAACGTAATCAAGGAATTCAACAATATTCATTCTCGGCATCAGCTTTGTGCTTTGGGGTAGGTAACCAAGGGACGAACGGAACTCGTCCTTGTTGGCTTTCAGTTCCTTACTGTCAAAATAAATTTCGCCGTCGGTAGCGTCCATAATGGTTGCGATAATTCTCATCAAGGTCGTCTTACCTGCACCGTTACGCCCGATAAGTCCGAAGATACCTTCACCGATGGTGATGTTTACGTTATTAAGCGCCTTTTTCTTGCCGCGGGGATAGATTTTTGTTAAGTCTTTTATTTGAATATGCATAATATGTACCTCTCAATATTTAATTAGTCATTAGAACCGTGGTGTAACTTCTCACGGCGGAGCAATAAATAAGAACCGACAAGCATTAAAACCGCAAGACCGAGGAACAGCAGTCTGTTGTATGTCCATAAAGAGCCTACTTGGTAATACTCGGTTAAAACTTTATCTCCCATAAAGTAGTTGGAGATAAAGGGGTCGATGATGCATTTGCGAATATCCTCGTAACCACTGTGAATGTTGGTGTTAAGGGTGTTGAATATGGTGTAAACCAAAATACCCAAGCCTACGGGAGCATAGCAGTTTTTGGTAACAATGCGTATAAACAAGAAAAGCGAAGCGAAGAACAAAACCGTAACGAATGCCGAATAGAGCATATACAATTTGTAGTTTTCGGGGATGTATATGGGTATTCTGATTCGGGTTTGGGAATTGGGAATGAACTCCGAATATTGATAGAACACAACCAAAAGGGACATGGGGATAAGGGTGTAAAGCAGAATTGAGATAAACTTAGTCATCATCAGCTTAACCGTCTTTACACCGCAGACTAACCCAAGTTCGATTTCGTAATTATCATAAAGCAGGAACGAAATGGGCAAGATTAGCAAAAACGGAACAAAGAGTTCTGTGTAATCAATAAACCCTTTTTCCGGCAGAGCCGCAATAAGCGGTGACGGCTCCCAAACACGGGAAACAACGATAAGTAAAATTGTTGAAAGGAACAAATAATATTTGTTCTTCCAAAGTGAACGTAAAAATAACATAATTACTCCTATATTTCTCTTCGATGAATTAAGAAGCATGAAGCTGTTAATGCCAGTAAACTAACTATCACAAAATAACTGATGCACAATATTACATCGTATTTTGTTGTGTTAAGTATAAGAATAGTTTCCTCAAACCACTCTGTGTCATAATAGTGAAAATAATTGCCTAATTTAACTGGATCATGAGAAAAATATTCTATAAATATTCCATTATCCTGCACGCTGAAAAGGACTTTTATATAGCAAAACAGTGAATACCCCATACATATAACGGATGAAGCAATTCCGTTCTTAAACAGTGTTCCTATGAAATATGAAACGCAAACATAAAAAGAAACACACGGCAATATTCTAAAGAAATCAATACGAATTAATCGGATTGTACTATCGATTAAGTAATCACTAAGTTCCATTTCGTTTACACCACCACGTGTAAACACATATAAATGAAATCCTATAAAATTAACGATTGTTGAAAGTAAAAAAATTACGCTTGTTAAGGCTATAATTCGACCGCAGATATATGAAACGGAGTTGATATTAGCTGCTTTTTCTATTTCAAAAAAGCCATCTCGATAATCATGATTTAACACAAGTGCAGTTGATATAATAGCGAAAATCGGGATTATATATTGCAAAAGCATACCCGCAGAATTATTTATCCATTGTATATATACTTTGTACTCAAGTACATATCGTGCATCAGTATCATGTATAAGTTCTTTTAATTCAGGATTGTATATAGCATGAAATCCACTTAATGCACCTTGTATAGCAACAATTACTAATACCGATAATGATAACCAAAATGTGATTGAGCGAAGCAGCGTTTTACAAGTTGATTTATATGTTGAAACGAACATATTGCCTCCTACAAATACTAATTCTC